>NZ_BAABDL010000134.1:0-21732 GCF_039539605.1 Amphibacillus indicireducens
AACAGCCATAACCCTTCATGTATATGGGGTCATGGCTGTTTTTTCTTTGTTTTAACTGCAAAACTCAGGATATGATATGTCATTATCCATGAAAAAACGATAAATGTCTATCATCCAGCTGTAAAGAGAAATAATTTTTTAAAATAAAGAATCACGATTCAAAGGAGTTGAACTTCTTCGAATCGTGATAAACTAACTAAATCAGGTCTAAATTTTTTCACCAACTTTATTCTACATAGAGGTGATTATAGATCAAATACTAATACGTTAACAGAATGAGGTGATAACGTCACTGTTAGATCGCCCTCAGTCATCACTAATTCTGTTTCAACTGGAACGACTTTTTCATTGTTCTTTTTATTAACGTTTGGCTTATGAACATCTGCTAAATCCCCTGTTAATTCGATCACTTTAACCGTCGATTTAACTGCTAGATCATTTAAGCTAACTTGAGTCGTCTTCTCAAATGAATCTGGATTGACTAATTTTAAATAGACATGGTCTTGATCCTTAGTTACAGAGTTAAAGATCTCGTCATTATAAGCTTCTAATTTGTAATCAAATACATGACTTGTTGTAGAACCGTCTGTAAATGAACAAATCAGTTGATCACCACTAGAGCCACCATAGTTGACTGACACTGTATATGGTCGATCAAGCTCCATCGTTTCACTGATGCTTGAGCGTAGGTTTCCAACAGCGGTACTTGAAGAGTAATCACCGAGTCGGTAGCCTTCAATGCCTTTTTTATAAACCTTAACTGCGGTAGCTACACCGTCATAACCGATCGCATATTCAAGCGCAGTTTTGTTTTCTTGGCTAACATCTGTGACACCAACGCCAACATATAAGCCTTCTTCACCAGACACTTTAGTTGCTTCTACGCTAACATTATAGTTCGTCCACTCGTGATTAATAATGTAGAGCCCATTTAAGCCTGATTCTTGACCTTTTAAAATCAAACCTTTTTCTGAGTCCAATTGATAACCATTAGAGCCAGGAAGCTCATCCCACTCTGGCTTTAGGGCTTGAGTGAAGTCTTGTTCAAACAGAGTTTGCTTTGTTTGATTATCAACTACTTTAACAGATTTAACGTGAACTTCAGCATCGCCAGTGGCAACTTCAATTCCACCAGTTGGTTTCAGTTCTGTTAATTTACCGTTATTGTATGCCGTAAATGTCGTACTTAGCACTTTTTCACCAAGGTATTTAGCGAAAAGTTTTTGTGCATAATAATTTGGTGTAAACCAAACATCTTGATCGTCGAACCAAATTAAGTCTGGCGTCCAACGGTATGTTCCATCTGTCAATACTTTGTTAAATAACGGTGCATAAGCAACTAATTTAACAACATCTGCATTATTTTCATAACCCGTCATAATGGCCGCTTCTGCTACAGCACCCGCTAATGTGTTTTTGTCTGTTGACGCGAATTCCCCTACAAACACTTTCGACGATTCTGTTTCATTTAATGTGCCATCTTGGTTATAGACACGGTGGTAATAATTATAGCGATCAACGTTATTTAATAAATATTCATTTGATCGATAGTAATGTTCATCGGCAATTGTATCCATATAGTGCTTCTGATCTTGATACCAAGTAATTTTTTCTTCAAATTCAGACTCACCATCTGTAAATGTAACATTAGTAGAACCTTCCATTTTTCCACTTAAGAACTTCCAGCCTTCTTGATAAGCGTCATCATCTGCTTGAGCCCCTACAGTAGAAATAATATGAAGTTCATGTCCTGGATAATTCGCTTCCATGTATTCGTCAATTTTTAGCTTGAAATATTCAAAGTTAGCAAAGAATTCATCGCCCCAGTTTTCATTACCAATTCCTAAATAATGCAGATCAAATGGTGCTTCATGACCCATTTCTTTACGCAATGCAGCCCATTCATTATGCTCAAAATCAGTACTGATCGCAAAATCAATTAAATCAGTAAAGCTTTTCACATAATAGTCTCTTAGTTTTCCACCTGCTGGATGGACATAGTCTGATCGAGCTTGGCAAAGTACTCCACAAGCCATTACAGGTAACGGCGTTGCATTTAAGTCTTCAGCCAGTTGGAAATATTCCATATAGCCCAGACCCATCGTCATCATATAACCCCAAACGTTAAAGTTCTCCTTACGTAATTCAACAGCACCAACTGAATCCTTCCATTCATAAACGTTATCCCAAATAAATGAACCTTCTGAAATACAGCCACCTGGGAAACGTAAGAATTTCGGACTCAAATCTTGCAGTGCGTGAACTAGATCTTTACGTAATCGGTAGTTAGGGTTCCCTTGATAATTTGCATGAGCAGATTTAGAGGTTGGTTCCTCAGTTGCTCCCCAAACATCTCTCGGTACTAACGAAACCATATCGATTGAAATATCACCAATAAAGCTGATTGAAAGCTGTCCCATTGTTGTTTGAGTGGCGGTTAAAGTGAGCTCTTCAGTTACGCCATACTTTCGCCATTCATTTCCACCCTCAATTTCAATCGTTAATTCTTGGCTAACAATAGCCCCATCTCCATTTTGGAGGGAAACTTTGATCGTACCAGCTTTTTCTGCCTTTGCCCAAATTGTAAAATCATATTTTTCATTGATCGCAAGCGACATTGATGGATGATTGTTTGAGTCTGAAAATCCTTTATTAACAAGACTTGCCCCATCTGATACCGTTACATAGTGTGAATTAACTTCTGGATCTTTAATCTCAAAATAGTCATTTAATCCACCTGTATTTTGAACGGTTACTTTATCTAAATCGCCAAACCAAGCATGTAAAGGCTGATGATTTCGTCCAGTTGAACAACCACATGCTCCAGAAGTATGATCAAACGTATCAAAAGCAAATGATTCAAACGAACGGTTTTGAATTAATTCAGCATAAATTCCACCATCGGCAGCATTATTAATATCTTCATAAAATAACCCGTACATAACGTCACTAACATCGAGAACTTCATCTTTACCGTTGATCGTTAAATAATGTGAAGGAACATCTTCTGGCAAAACAGTTAAATTAAATGATTTCTCAGTTTGATAAGTTCCCTTTTCCAATGTTGCCGTCAACGTAACACCTTTAGCTTCAGATACCTTGCCGATCTTACCTTGATCAGTTAAAGTTTCTGAATCGCTAGAAGACCACTTTAATGACACCTTACCACCCATAAGAGAGTCAGGTAACGTCAAGTCTTTCCTTGTCACTGTAATTGGAAATGATAAGTACTTATCCCTTGCTAACTGGACAATTTCCTGATCGTCTAAAGCTTCACACATTACTTCAATCACATCATCTTGTGATAATCCTGATTGATAAATTCTGAAATCTGTTAATGAACCTTCGAAATCTGGATCAACTTCATATTGAGATTTTCCAATAAAATTGTCACGATAATTCGTTTGGTCTGAGAATGTAGCAAACCATTGTTGCAATTTTCTATATGTACCACTTGACGTTTGACTAATTAACCCATCTGCAACTAACTCACCATTCACATAAATTGCAGGTCCTGCATTACCGACCTTCCCACTTTCAGTTCCTGTAACAGACATCGCCACATGAATCCATTCTCCTGAACGGTAGGTTTTAGCTGAGTCCGCAACAATATCTTCATTTAAAAAGCAAACACCTCTTAATTGACGTGTTAAGAACAGATATGGGCGACCAACGCCACTTCCAAAATCAAAAATTCTTTCCCATACATTTTGTCCTTTTCTTAAATAAAGCCACGTACTAACCGTAATCCCTGTATTATCACTGACATGTTCAAATAAATTATCAGGAAGTTTTAAATACGATGTTCCACTTTGTCCACCTGTTAACGTAACAGCTTGTCTACCAGCCACTGTTTCGACAGTTGGTTTTTGATCACCTAGTGGACTAGCATCTTTATTATTGTCTGAATAATCTTTACCTACATTTTCAACATCATCAAACTTATAATGAGCCAATAAAGTGTTCTTTAACCTGTTATCTTGATTGTTGTCCATTGATATGCTCCTTTTGATCATATTTCAATAAATTGATAACTTGTATATATGTTTTTTTATTTTTAGCTAAACATATACTTATAACTATTATAGTACGCAAATAAATATATGCAACTTTTTATATTTTATTCGTTTTTATTTAAATAAAACCTTGATAATAGCGATTTTAAGCGCCTTTTCATCTTGTGCGAACATGTTTGTATTTTAATTGGTTTTTCATTGAATATATTTAATACACAGCCGATAATGATTCAAATGAAATCTGTTTTAATCAACAAAAGAAACACGCTTCTTCTTACCAGAGCTATTCCGAAGCGTGTTTCTTATTGAGTTTTATTTTTTTAAGACTTGCGAGTTAGCTTAATTTCTTTTTCTGAATCAACAACACACTTCCTGCCATCAGAACAAACATTATACCAATCAAGAACAAATTATAAATGTTAGTAGCTGTTTTAGGCAACGATTGCTGATCATCAGACTTGATCTCTTCGTCTGTATGACTATTAGCAGAGTCATCATCTCGTCCACCTATATCCGGTCCGTTGTCATTATCAGCACCTTGATTATTTCCATCAGAGTCTAGACCATCTTCAGGATCTCGGTTATCTTCGATCGAGTCTGAATCATCATCAGGATCTTTAACGTCCTCAATGTCTTCAATAATGACTTCATCTTCAACCTCTTCGTCTGCAGATAAGAAATCATTGTAATAATTAAGCACTTCCTCTTCTGTTAACGAATAACCATCATAAACAATTAATTCATCCATCATGCCGCTAAACGGTAGATCCCAATAGTTCACACCGAGAGAAAAGACGGCGTTATTCGTCGAGAATATATTAGGGAAATCGTCCCCTTCGAAAGCAATCTTACCGTTAATATAAATGAGTAGAGCCCCATTATCTACCGTATACGTAACATGTGTCCATTCATTAGTTGGCATATGGAAGTCGGTAAGACCATCGTACCAGCGCTGTGATCCTGACCAAACCATCGCCTTATTCTCATCCCAACCACCAGGGACAAGACTAACCCAGTTTGTCTCATTACGTGCACCAAAGAATGATGTCGTACTTGTCGTAATTTCATTTGGATTTAGCCATAATGAGACAGAGTAAGTTGGACTTGATATTAACCCATCAGGTAAACGAACGCCTGACTTCCCGTCAAAGACTAATGCTTGACCATTAATCCCGTCGCTATAGCTAATCTGTCCATTCGTATTTGTAATTCGATCGCCCGTTACTACACCTGAATCTGAAATGCCTAATGTGTCTGACAGATCTTCTTCAAATTGATAGTGGGCAACTTTACCATCCGTTACATTGATGACAAAACTCGCTTCAACACCGCTACCATCATTTGCTGTAGCTGTAATTATTGCCTCGCCAAATTCCAATCCGTTGATAACACCTGTCATCGGATCTACCGTTGCCACATTTGGGTTATCTGATCGCCAAGTGATCGATTGGTCTTCTGCATTAATCGGATAGACTGTTGCATTCGCTTGATACGTTGAACCAATAACAAGATTTCGATTACCAGTAGATAACTGAATTGAATTTACCTCAACATCAGTTTCAGGACTTGCAACTAATAATTGTTCAATGACATCTTGTTCAATTGAAAAAGCATAAATGCGCAAATCATCAATTAAACCTTGATAAGGTTGATCCCATAAGTTTACACCTATAGTGAATTCAGCATTTGTTCCTGTAAAAATATCAGGGAAATTTTCGCCTTCGTACATGACTTCACCGTTAATATAAATCTTGATATCACCATCTTTGACAGTATAAGCAACATGCGTCCATTCATTTTCATTAATCATCATATTAGTCGAGCCGTCATACCAATCTGTACCCGACCAAAGCATCGTTGTGCCATCATGACCGAATGGTAAGAAACTTGTCCAAGAGTCACTATTTTTCATACCGAAAAATGCTGTGGCAAACTGTCGAAGTTCTTCCGGTTTTAGCCACATAGCAACCGAATAATCATGACTTTGAATTAAACCATTCCCTAAATGAAGCCCAGACTTACCATCTAAATAAAGCGCTTGACCGACGGCACCCTCTGAAAAGTCAATTTCACCTTCAAATATATTCATCAGATCACCGGTTACTCTAGGTGTATCGTAGTTACCTGTTTTGTCTAAAAGTGAACCATTGAATGGATAGTGCGCTACTAGTCCATCATCTAAAACATCTGCTGTTTTTTCAATGACCGTTACTTCAAAAGTTTTCGTTTCAGATAGACCTTTATATGAAAGGGAGACTGTTAAAGTAACGGTTTTATCTCCTTCACCAAGATCAGGTCGATTAACAACACCAGCATTTGAAACAATCGATTGATCAGATGATGTCCAATCAAGTGTAACACCACGCACCGTTTGACTTGGTAATTGAATGTCACTATAGATCCGATTTAGATTACCTATTGATAGTTGATCTAAAACATTATCAACAAACTCTTGATCAGAAACAGATTCAAACTGACTTCCCCAGATTGAATGTCCTTGTTCTGAAGCAGCCGTAAAGGTCATAACAAAATCTTGTTCTGTTTCATCCCACTGCATTAAGAACACACCATCATATGTTACGCCATCGATAATGATCTCAGCATAATGTTCATCAGTTAATTTCCATGAACCTTCAACTTCACCTGTAATTGAACCATCAGCGTTAAGTTCAATGTATTGTGTATTGTTAATGTTTGCAGAGATTTGATCACCATGATTAACAAAGTGATACGTTCCTGGAATTGCATCAACATCAACTGGTAATACAGATTCCCCAGCATAGCGATGCGGTGCCATAAGCGGCCAGCCATCTTTATTCATCGGCATTAAATGGACCCGCACTTCATGCTCTTCACCACGATGTGGGAAACGTGTATGGAATAAACTAAAATGCTCTCCTGTATCAGCATCATAATATGATGAGTTATGTCCTGGTGAAACATAACCATAGACAGGGTAATCTTCGACAGCATTTAAATTACTGAAACGGAAATTTCCATTTAATTTAAGGCCATAAGGCTCAATTGCTTCATCATCAAAAGGAATACCAGGTCGTCCTTTTGCATTGATCATATCTTGCCCAGAAATATCTACAAATGGACCATCAGGATTTTTAGAACGTGAAATTCTCATGTTGTACCCACCAACAGCATCTAATCCTCCAAAAGTAGTATAGAGGTAGTAATAACCTGTTTCAGGAATGTACTGCATGTAAGATGCTTCGATACGAACACCGCCACCAGTAAGAAGCTTTCCATAACTATTCCCTTCTTTTGGTAGACCTGTTTCATTATCCATTTCTAAAATAAAGATCCCGCCCGAATATGAACCATAGACCATCCATAGTTGACCGTCACTATCAAAGAAAACAGCTGGGTCAACTGCATTTGGATGAATATCAATGTTATATTCGAGATCCATCGGGTTAGGTGTCTTTCCAGACCATAAAAACAGACCTAAATCTTCATATGGACCTGCTACTGAATCACTTACTGCTAGTCCCATTGCAGAAAGTGGTGAATCACCTCGACATGCATTGTAGTACATGCAGTAACGACCATCTTCCAGTTGGATAACGTCTGCTGCCCAAAGTGTATCGGTTTCAGCCCAATCAAAAACTTCTTCAAGCTCTTTAAAGACATCCTCAAATAATGGGTTATCCGATGAAACCTCTGTTGTCATTTGTTCCCATTGAATCAGATCATTCGATTTTGCAGATGCTAAATGAGAACCAAAGACATAAAATGTACCATTATCAACAATAACAGATGGATCATGTACACCTACATTTTTAAATGTTGGTATGCTCGGTAATTCTCCTGGAGTATGATCGTCTTCATCGTTATCCTCATCTTGATCATCACCTGTTTCCTCCTCTTCAGACTCTTCAACCGGATCTTCCGTATCATCTTCATCAGGTTCTTCTTCTGAACGAAAATCAGCAACAACTGAATGATAGTAACCCTCAACTTGTTCAGCTGTTAAAGCTTGATCATCAAAGAACATCACTTCATCCATATAACCAACATAATAAGGGTCTGGAAATGGGTTAAACCCTAATAAATATTCGCTATCCAAATCTTCGTAAATATTAAGGACATTGGCCAGCTCTGCGACTTGAGCACCATTTAGATAGAGTGATAAATCCCCTTGATCTACCGTTACAACAAAATTATTCCACTCATATGGCTGATGACTATCCGAGAGAGAAACAAATTGATAGTCCACTGGGAGGCCAGTTTCTCCAGCCTGTGCATCCACTACCTGATAAAGCAATTCGCCATTGGCTCCAATTGCTGGCGAAATGCCAGCACGACGTCCGACAACACCGGTAAATAATGCACTTGTAAAATCACCAATTTCACCCGTTTGCTTCAACCATAACGAATAAGAATACGTATCACTAGTAATCAAATTATCTGCTAATTTAACTCCTGTTGTACCGTCAAAATAAACAGCTTGATTTCGTCCCTCTTGATGAAATTCAAACGCATAGTCTCTAACTTCTCCCCAATCTGAGAAGTCTTTTTCAAACCTTCGGAATGGTACACCAGTCTCATTGTTCCCTGTCTTGTCGGTGAAGTCACCATCCAACGTATAATAGGCCGTTGGTTCCAAGGTCGTCATCGTTTCAGTATTTTCTAGTGTATTAGCAAAAACCGAAAGTGGTGTTGTAGGAAATAAAAGCAACATAATTAAAAACATTGATAAATAACGTTTCACTTAACTTTCCTCCTCGCACAATCAACATTAATAAAGCGCTTACAATAACAGTTAACTTGCTCCAATCTTCAGATAATAAATTTATGATGGTTTCTACCTCTATTCAACATAGCAAACACTTTAACTGCAAAATTTTAAAACCGATAACACATTAGATTTTTAGATATTGACAGTTGAGATTAGAGAAATCTACTGCTAAAAGTCTCAAAATTCTAAAAAATTACATTAATAAAAATGGCTCTGTTTTAAAGAGATAAATAGAGCCATTTTTTGTGAATAGGCTGAGCTTGAACTCAGCCTATTTAATAAATTAGTAAAATAATTCTTCTAGAGCATCTTGGTAATATTGATTGATCTTTTCTGTTAAATCAGCAGAAATGTCATGAGCATTAACTTGTCCATCAGCAACAGCTAACTCAATATCACCATATTCTCCACCAAAGTATACTTCATCTAAGAACGTTTGGAATCCTGGCATTGCTGCACCACCTAAAGGAATTGGGTGTTTTGCACGTGCTAGGAAATCATCGTAATAGTGTTCTTCTGGTAATAAAGTACGTAATTCATCCCAAATATCTTGGTCTTTAATAATTGGTAAGCCATCAGGATGATTAAAGACAGGTTGACCATCTTCACGCTCAAGTGTCTTAAACGCTTCAAGTTTAGCTTCCCAACCATCACGTCCCCAACCGAAGAATTTCAACAGTTCATAAGCTTCTCTCGGGTGTTCTGTTACAGCTGAGATTGAACCAAAGTCAATAAACGCAGGTTTATTCATACTGTCTGTGTTATCACCTTGTGGCACAGTGTAAGGAACCCATTTAATCCCTTTATCAACAAATTCATCTGTACTGAATAAATCGACTGTCCACCATGCATCCATTTGCATTGCTACACGACCAGTTGATGCCGCCCAAAGTTCACGGTCACCAAAAGCTGCTTCAGCTTCATCAGTATCAAAGTATGGTGCATGATTACCATTACGAACGAGTTCGCCATGCTTCATCAAAGCGTCAGCCCACTCGCCAGTCATATCATACTTCTCACCATCCCAACCAAATTCACCATCAGAGCCATCATTTACAATCGGTCCCATTGTTACAAGCTTTGTAAATGTGTTATAACCGAAAATACCTTGTTCTGGTATTGTCATTGTTTCAATTAAATCTAGCATTTCGCTCCATGTCCAATCCGGAGATGGCATATCAACGTTTTGTTGTTCAAAGAGATTTTCATCTAAGAAAATCGTATACGGTAAGTAACCTGCTGGTGCGGCCATTTTACGCTCACCGTCAAAGTAACCTTTGTTAACTAATGAATCTAAAATATTATCAGTTTCTGGATCTGCTTCAAATAAATCGGTGAAGTTGCCAAGCCACATATTACGAATTGGCACATCAACGTTGCCTAAATACCAGAATACATCAGGTAAGTCACCCGTACTTGCTAAGTTAGTTAAGTGATCATTCCAACCCTCTTGCTCTAACTCGTATAATTCAACAGTAATGTTCGGGTACTTTTCCATAAATTTATCAGCTAAGAAACGCTGTAAATCCATGTTTTGCCATGAAGCGTACGTTAACGTAATTTCTTCTTCAGTCATCGGCGGTAAAGCTGCAGCTTCATCTTCGCCTTCATCACCATTGTCTACCTCCTCTGTACCATTATCACTACTTGTGTCAGTATTTGCATTTGTATCATCATCATTTGATGAACAACCAACTACCAACATAAAAACTGCTAAAACAATAGACAAGAGACTTAACCATGCTTTTCTCGTCATTTTAACTCCCCCATTCCTTTGATAAAATTTATATTACGGTGATTATTCACCGGTAATACCAGTATTGTCGACACTTTCCACAAAGTATCGTTGTAAAAAGAAGTACGTAATTAAGAGTGGCAAGATACTTATCACTGTTCCTGCCATTCGAATCCCTTCATTGATTCGGTTCGGACTTGCTTCAGTCGCTGGATAAAGTGCTTGATAGTTTGTTTCAAATTGCTGTAATTGAATCAAAATCGTTGTAATATCCACGCTTGATGAGCCGGTTAAATACAAGGTAGTCAGATAAGTTTCATTCCAATACCAAACAAACGAGAATAGAAAGGCAACGATAAAGGCAGGGACTGCCATTGGAATCGCAATTCTAAAGAAACTCACTAATTGACTGGCACCATCCACTTCCGCTGCTTCATATAATGATTTCGGTGTCTGTTTAAAGAATTGGTAAAAGATTAAAATAAATATTGTACTATTCAATCCTTGACCAAGTAAAGCCGGAATCGTAAAGGCATTTAATGAGCCAGTTAAGCCCAATTCATTAAACAAACGATACGTTGGCATCATTAAAATTTGTGGTGGAATGATAAACGTAAAAATCATCAAGCCAAACCATAACTTCTTTAACGGAAACTCAAAACGGGCAAAGCCATAACCCACAATGGATGAGATCGCCACCTGAATTAAGGTTGGAAATAACGCGATCTGTAAACTGCCTAAAAGGGCTGGACGAACATTCAATACCGCATATGCTTGACGATAGTTGTCAAGATACAAGGAAGAAGGAATCCAATTGACTGCCATATCCAACAAATCACTCAAGGACTGCATACTCGTGACAAACATATAGAGAATTGGGTATAGATAAACAAAGCCAATCCCTAATAATAAGAGATATATAATAAATTTGAGCACAAACCCTTTCGTTTCATTAAACCCAAATAAAAAGCGATAGGTTTTTTGTTTCACAATTTCTAGTTTTTCTTTGAATGGCATTTGCTCATTTTTTAAGATCGCCATTAAACCTGTTGTGCTTTTAGTTGACATTGACATCCCCCCTCCCTAATTGAATCGTTTCGTTTCTTTTTCTCGAAAAACAAAGTAAATAATCATCAACATAACCCCAATTATGACCGCATACATCCAAGCCATCGCAGAGGCGAAACCATAACCACGAGTCGCATTAAACATGTTGCTATAAATCAGTTCAATGATCGGATTTTGACCGCTATTCGCTAATGAAACAAGCGTATAAACAAGGTTAATCAGGATAATTGGCTTAATCGTTGGAAGGGTGATCTTCCAGAAACATTCCCAACTCGATCCTCCATCAATTTTAGCTGCTTCATATAAATTCGGATCAATCTTCTGTAATGCAGCTAAGAATAAGAGAATTTGGACACCTGAATACCAAAGGATCACGATGATTTGATTAAATAAATCACTAATGACTCCTGCAATCACGTTCGGAAAGATCGAACCCAAAAGCCCCATAATAATATCTTGATCCAACATCGGAATCGCAGTCGCGCCCTGTTCAACCAATTGGTTAATCACAGGACCACTCGCCACAATCACGGGTAAGAAAAAGATCGTTCGAAACAGACCTTTAAACTTCACATCCTGGTTCAACAACATCGCAATAATCAAAGCGAAAACAGCGATGACTGGCACTCGAATCAATGTATCAAGTGTGAATGTGAGTAATTCTTGAATGAAAAACATATCTTGCAACCAAACGTTTAAAAAGTTGTTAAAACCTGTATAAACAAACTGTAAACCATGCGGCGTAATCCGCATATCATTTAAACTATAGTAAAAAGATTGAATCATCGGATATAAAACTAAGGCGAAAAAGCCAATCAGCCAAGGTAGGATAAAGAGATAACCATAAATGGTTGTCCGTTTCAGTTTTAATTTCTTCTTCATTCGTTGTTCACCACCTTATAGGACATGGGCTCTACTTGATGACCATCAACCATTTGATGAAGATCAGAATAGTTAATCAGCACATCAACACCATTTTCATAACTTACTTTTGTGATTGAATCGTCACGGACATAATCAACAATGAGTGAACCGGCAGTTTGTTGATAAACCGCAGACATTTCTTGATAGTATGCTTGAATCATCTCTTCATAGCGTTCATATTCTGAACTATAGATATGAGATGAATTTGTGTTCATCAATTCAGCTGGACTTTCATGCGTAATCAAGAATGACGGATTAAATCCTTGCTCAATCATTTGTAAGAAAAACTCTTCTTGATTTGCTTGAAAGTTCGCGTACTCTGCGTAAATCGGGACGATCCCCTTTAAGGTGAGTGCGAGAAACGGAATATCCTCATCTACAAAGACATAGTTTGATGAACGTGTTGGCATATCCATCAGCGCCTCCGTTTGATCCCAAAGATAAGCAAAGGGTTGTTCAAGTAATAGATTAAAATCAGCCGCATACGACTCAATTAATGGTTGATAATAGTTTTTTGTCGTGATTCGATCATATTCTCGACCCGACTGACTATAGGAAAAGAGGGTGTTTGAAATCCCACTGATCATGAGCTTCTCTATCCCATTAGCTAAGTAATCGTCACGAACATCTTCCATGATATTGACCGTTGACTCTGGATTGAGATAGTTCAACTCTTGATAAACCTTGCCATGAACCTCTTCTTTATAGGTTCGACGGTTGAATTTGTTCATCACTTTGTGTCTTGTGATCCCCATCTCTTCCATATTAATTCTGAGACCATCATGGTAGAGATAAAGATCGATCGCTTCCTCATCGAGCTGAGCCAATAATTCCTTGATTGAGGTACCGTCAGCTAAGGCCGATTCTGGGTTAAATGAGCGAATTGGTAAACCGCCATGATACCCTTTATTGTGCCAACCTTTATAGACAGACAGAATATTCTCGGCACCTTGGGCTTTAATATCTGTCAAAATATCGGCAGCTTGACTAAAAGTCGTCATCGGAACGGTGTTTTTAAACAATAAACCTTGTTCCACTTCAGCCCCTAGTAAATCAACCCGCACATTAAACGCATCTTCTTTAACAGTAATTTTTTCATTGTCCAACAAGTATTCACGATAATTTTTTGCTAAACCAACATAATTGGCTTCATCTTCGGAAACGAATTGATAATGGACTTTAATATCAAAATCATTTCTCGTCCGTTGACGAACAACCATAGTTCCTGTGTCCTGGCTCGTCGGTTGGTTATACACTTGGCGGTAAATAAACTTCGGTGTAATCCAGTTATACGGTAAAATCGCACCGTTCGGATACGCCTCAAGCCTGGCACTAAAGGCACCTTCTTCAATAATCCCAAGGTAACCAAGCGCGTTATCCGTATGCACCATACCGAAGACTGGCGCAAGAATTTTTTCGGGATCATTAAACGGATCCATCCCATTAAATAAAGATAAGACGAATGGGTCATCAATCCCCACGTTCTCACCATAAACACTGGCTGAATAAGGTTGCGAGAACTTCCCGTCCTTATCATTTAAATAAATTAACGCACCGGACCCATCCGGGATAAACATATAGCCTTCTCGATCCCCCAACAGGGTATGACCGAGGAATGGGTAGACGTAAATACTGCCAATTTTATATTGATCACTGTCCTCCACAATCGACTCTTGTGGAATATCGACGGTTAGCCCTAAATCAGTCAGTTGCACCGTCATTTCTAAACCGATTTCAAGTTCCGGATAGTAGATTTCCGCATGAAAGCCATCATCAGTAGGTGTGACTGTTTTTTCAGGGTTTTGTGAGTACATATCTGCTCGATAAGTGACAATATTTGTCCCGACAAGATACTCAACAACAATCCCTGATCGAACAAAGTTTTGCCAACTTTCATTACTTCCGATTGGCTGATCAACTGTTGAATGCATGATCGCACCATTGCCTTTATCTCGAATGATTATTGAAAGGTTTTCTTCTTTTAAATACAGCTCAAAATAATCATTTTCAGTTAAAAATGTATGACCTTCAATTGATTCTTGCTTCGAATCAATCACAATTGGACGGTCTTCTTCCTCTTCCAATAATTCTTCAAGCTCTTCGTCGTCAAGCTCAACCTGTTCAGGCTCTTCAATCGGTGGAAGCTCTTCCTCTTCAGGTTCTTCTTCAACTGGTTCTTCAATAATTGGTGTATCGGGACCTGTAATTTCCATCTCTTCCTCATCACCTGAAAATAAGAAGAAAATAAACCAGCCAAACACCGCCAAAAATAGAATGGTTTTGATAACGGTTTTCATTTTAACGGTTTTCAATGCGATACACCCCCTCGTTAAATACTGCTGTGATAAACTGGAACATTTGTACAATTAAGATATAGACAATAAAGATAAACAAGACGGTAATTAACATCATAAACAACGTTAAGAAAATAATTTTAAACGTTTCACGTACTGTATAGCCATTCATCTCTTTAATCATGACAAAGAGTAAAACAGCCACCCAAGCATAGACAATCACATTTGCCAAACTTAAGAGATACGCTTCATTTAAAGTTAAGAAATTACTCGCCAAGATAATAAATGGTTTAAAGATAAAGTAAGGCGCTAAGGCATAAATAAAACCGATAAATATATGACCAAATTTCCCTTCTCCATCATTAATCGTCGTAATTAAATAGTTTGAACCGATGACTAATGACATAGCCGCAAAGAAAATAATCGTATCCATACCTAATGTGTATTCACCATCTCGAACGTAACTAAAGATAAAACCAGTAAAGTATTTATCAATAATAAACAACGCATAAAGGATAAATAACCAGAAACTAGCCGAATAGAGGCTTCCTTTTTTCTCATGTTGAATACTGTAATACGTATCAATCGGATGTCTAATCATATTTTTAATCAAATAAACATCTTCAAAAAACTTCGTGCGGTAGTTATCCTTCAAGTACGAGGATAGCTTCTGCCAATAGCCTTTTTTGCGTTCAACATATTTAAGTATTTTACCCAATACATAGAGACCAACAAAAATGAAGATCACCGTGATAATGTTCTCTCTCATCCAAACATTACGCACTTCCCAATAAGCATCTGAGTAACCTTCTTGGTCCTTCGCTTGACGAAACGCAACGAGTGCATCTTCATATTGTTCTTCTTTGAAGTACGCTTCACCTAGACCTAGATAAGCAAAGTCAAATAAACTATTTAAACGGATAACCTCTTCCCACGGCTCTTTACTCGCTTCATAATCCCCATCTTGATAAAGTTTTAATGCTTGGTGAACTAAATCCGCAAACTCAGTCGGTTGATAGATTTGAATTTGATTTCGATCTTGATCAAGCCCGTAGATGCGATCTTCTTGGTCAACAGCGATCGCTGATAATCGTCTAAACAAACCGACGCGTTGACGCCCGTCATCTTGCCCACCGAAGACGAAAAGCAAATTCCCTTCACTGGTATATTCATAAATAAAGCCATCTTCACTTCCGACAAAGATATTATCTAGTGATCCAATTGCAACTGAAACAGGAAAATCATCTGAAACACGTGTCTCTAAGATATTTTGTCCCGCCACGTTCAATTTCCGAAGGGATTCAACACGTTCCCCTTGTGAGACTGAATAAACAAGTCCGCGTTCATCAAGATTTAAATTCGTTGACGTTGGAGGCACAATATCGATCATGCGACTTAATTGTTCATCAGTAAAAATTGCCCGTCTAAAAATCGTTAATGGGGTAACCGCTGTTTGGTTCGGTGAAAAGTAACCTAAAAATTGCCCTGTGTTCGCATTAATTTGAATAATCCCGTTAGAGTTCCCCCGTGAAATAATGTAGATATTATCACGTTGATCCACAGCCACTTTCTGTGGCATGAAGTTAGCTGTTTCACCAAACAAGATACTTTCTGGACGCCCAAAGATCTGAAGTAATTCACCATCTAAACTAAAGACATAGACTTCTGCTTTTGCTTCATCAGCGACATAGACTTTGTCGTCATGGGAGAGGAAAATTCCTGTTGGGCGACTCAATTCCTCTTCGCCAAAACTTCTGACAAAATCTCCCGTACGCGTCCCAACTAAGATCCGACCATGACCGGTATCAGCGACATAAATGAGCCCATCTGAACCGACTTTCATATCTTGCGCTTGTGAGAAGAGTTCATCACCAAATTTAACAATCGTTTCTCTAACTGTATATGCCGTTTGTGTTTCAACATAACGTCCATAACCATCTTCAGTAAAGGTTCGATAGGCTGTATTTGCTTCCGCAACCTGTGCCGTCGATACAAAAAAGATCAGGAAGGCAAGCAACAATAGACTGAATCGTTTTATTTTTTTCATCTTTAACACCTACTTTAATCCCGAGTGGGCCATTGTATTCATCACTTTACTTTGTAAGATGATAAATAAAATCAGATTCGGCAAGAACATAATGAGAGAGGCGACGGCCGCCATTCCCTGACCAACAACTA
Organism: Amphibacillus indicireducens; assembly: GCF_039539605.1. Lineage (NCBI taxonomy): Bacteria > Bacillati > Bacillota > Bacilli > Caryophanales > Bacillaceae > Amphibacillus > Amphibacillus indicireducens. The sequence continues at coordinate 16,966 of NZ_BAABDL010000134.1, forward strand.
CATTCGTTTGTCCCGCTAAGGTGTTCATAAAGAAGGCCAATGTTCTCATATTTTCACTCGTCGTATATAAGGTTGATGTCTCTAAATCATTCCAAACCAATTGAAACGCTAAAATCGCAGCGGTGGCAATGGCTGGTCGAATCAGAGGCAAAACAACCTTTCTATAAATCGTAAAGTCGCTCGCTCCATCAATAACCGCAGCTTCAATTAAAGAATCCGGTACCTGGTCGATAAACTGTTTGACTAAAAACAAACCGACAGGCATCGCAATCAGCGGTAAGACATGAGCCAGATACGTATCCTCTATTCCAATAAATGAAATCGTTAAAAACCGTGGAATCATGACCGCAATTGGCACAAACATTAACGCCGCGTTATTAATTTCAAGTAAAGCAACTTTCCCTTTGAACTTTTTCTTCGATAAGGCGTAGCCTGCCAGCGTTGATAAGGCGATCGATAAAACAACAACAATCAGCGTGACAAACAGACTATTAAATAAATACCGCGTTAATGGAATCCCCGATGATTCAGCCAACTGAAACAAATTTTTAAAGTTCTCTAATGTTGGATTGTTGACAAAAAATCTTGGTGGGAATGCATAAAGCTCATCTAGTGGCTTAAATGCATGATTGATAATATACACAATCGGTAATACCATAAAAGCAGCAAAAGGGATTAAAAAGATATAAAACTTAATCTGACTCCGATGAAATCCACGTGGGTTCGTCCCACTTCTATTAAATGCCATGTCAACCTTCCTTTCTTAAGCTTGTTCACTAAATAGTTTCTTCGAAATATGGGCAAACACATAAATAATTAACAGTAATACCACCGATAATGCTGCGGCATAGCCCATTTCAAATCGAATAAAACCATAGTCCTCGATGTGGTTTACGATCAGTTGACCGGCATAGCCAGGTGTTGGGTTTGCCCCTGTCAATTGAACACCAATTGCGCCGGCTGCGAACGTATTCACAATCGCCATGACTGCACCAAAAAGCATTTGCGGTCGCATGGACGGAATCGTAATATATATCAATTCTTGGAATCGATTTTTAATCCCATCAATCGCACCCGCCTCGTATAGCGTTTCATCGACATTTAAAACACCTGAGATCATCGCTAGGAATCCAACACCCATACTACTCCAGAGGGCAACAATAATCATAATGAGTAAGATGAAACGTGTATCCTGTAGCCAGATAACGGGTTCAGTGATGATCCCTAATTGCATCAAAATGTAGTTAAAATAACCCGATTGGTTCCCACTAAAGATGACTTGCCAGACAACAGCCATCGCAATCCCAGCTGTCATCGATGGTGAGTAAAAAATTAAAGCGAAAACGGTACGTGGTAATTTCGGTAATTGACCTAATACCCAGGCAAGGAGGAAGGATAAAACATATCCTCCTGGCCCGACAATAACTGCAAATAAAATCGTATTCGGTAAGACGTACTGCATGAAAATTTCATCTTGCGTTAACAAGTTAATATAGTTCATAAATCCTACAAATTCTGGTGCTTCAATCGTGTTAAAGTTCGTGAACGATAGGAAGATCGCCATTAAAATAGGCACGATGATAAACAACGTAAACAGAATAATATAGGGTAGTAAAAACAGGTACGCATTTCTATTATTTTTGTTCATGACTCGATCCCCCTTCGTTACTCTTCGATCATCGATAATTCAGGATTTGGATATGGCACGATGACTTCACCGTCTTTCATAAAACCAAATTCCTCAAGCTTTCGATTTGTCTCTCGATTCACCCGCTTACTCGCTAAGTCAATCGCTGTTCTTAAATTCTCTCCATCTAAAACAATCGCATTGTACGCATTACTTAACTCACGTTCAAGCAAGTAACTTCCTGGAACACGTGGGACTTCAGCAATCCATTCAGCTTGTGCTAGAATCGTTTCTTTGTGGCTATGTGGCCACGGCAATTCAGGATAGGCCGCTAAATTCGCACTGTTCCACATGTATTCAGCTCCATAAGTCGTTTGGAGCGTATTTCCAAAGGCAACTTGTGTTTCAACCGACGACCACCATTTCAGAAATGCCCATGATTCATCCGTTTTATCTGTGTCACTAAAGATGATGTTACTTTCTGCGCCACCTGTTTGCCAGCGCTCAACCACACCTTCTTCGTTCTCAATCCCCGGTACCAAGGCAACGTCCCAGACGTTTGCGATCTCAGGAGCGGCGTTTAGAATTAAGTTATACATGAAGTAATCTGAAATACCGATTGGAATCGATCCGTCACGAAACTGTTGGTAAAAACTTGGCACATCATAAGGCACATTATAAATTGAAAATAGATCTGTCAGAAGTCGCATTCCTTCAATCGTTTCATTAGAATTCAGTTCTGTACGATGAATGGTCTCACCGTATAACTGACCACCACTTTGATAAATGAGTGGCATTGTTCCTGCGAAGATCTTCATCCCGCCCATTCCAGCCGTTGGGTAGAAGAAGTTCATCCCTCGACGTTGTAACTCAGGTAAGTACGTCCGAACTTCTGAAATCGTGTTTGGAATATCTAGCCCCATATCCGCTAAAATATCTTCACGATAAAACATGATCCAAAAATTCATTGTATCAGGGAGGGCATAAACACCATCTTGAATCGTAGCTGGCACAAGCATGCCTGGTGCAAAATCACTCGCAACCTCTTCGTAATCTTCGAATACAGTTAAATCTTGTAAGGCGCCACGAATCCCAATCTCAAATGGCATCGCATAGTTGACACCGAGCGCAACATCAGGTGCTTTGCCAGCGGCATTCGCTAAAATCAATTTATTTTGATCTGGCATAATGGATAGATCAACTGTGACCCCTGTCTCGACGGTATAAGTTTCATCAATTAAGCGCTGCATGATTTCAATGTATTGTCTTGGTCGATTCACCCAAACCTGTAAATTTTCCTCATTCACATTACCAATATCATAATCTTGTTCACCAAAAGTTTTAATAAAACGTTTAAAACCAGACCAAGCACTCTTAAAGAAACCAGCACTCTCCGGTATATCATTTTCATCTTGGAAAAAGTAAAAACGATCAATTGAGATTCCACTATTATTTAATTCTTGCATTAAATTTCCTAGATATGCAGTAACAGAGTTCGTTCCCGTTGAGAACTCATTTTTTCGCCGTGCAATGCGTTCAGGACGTTCAGCGATACTTCTTAGCTGTTCCTCGGCAATTCTTAGACCTGAGAATGCACCAATAGAAGCTTTATCTTGATTAAATAATTTCATCGTTTCATAAATATCAGCCATTTCATCGGCCCACGAAATAATTAAATCTGTCACACCTGGAATATAGTCCTCGACATTAATGTCACGATGGCGGTCAACTTCTGGACCGACTAAATTGGTAATCTCTAAAGATAGTTTTTGAATTTCAGTCGTTAACCGTTCAATTTGTTCCAATGCTGCTTTAATCGGTTCAATCGTCAATTGAAAAGCAACAGTATTCGTTCCAGCCTCTAAATAAATTGGAATTTTATGACCTTCATCATCAATCAACGGAAAATGTCGATAGCTTGATTGATAATTGAATGGATAATCTTTTAAAACTTGATAAGGGATTTCACCATTTACTTCGACATTCATAAAGACTGGAAAATCCGCACGAGCATTTTGTTGGTAATGAACACCCAAATAATAATAACCCGCTTCCTCAACATCGACATCGTAATATATTTTATGGCCAGCCTCATTAAACGCATCGCCATCAATATAGTTTAAGACCCGTTTATCATCACTTTTAGGCGTTAAGTTTACATTATATGACGCGTTCGCTCGAATTGAAGAATCATTTCTTTTCACTAAATCCCTAGCCGCTTCAACTTCAATGAAATGATTCCCAGACACTTCTACAGGTTCATGAACAGGTAAAACACGTTTTTCACTTAACTCAATTGTCCGTATAAGTAAGTTTCCTTCCGAAATCGTCAGTTCAAACTCGTTCTCACCTTGATGGAGCTGAACCATTAATGGCGAACTATCCCGGTAACTGGAATCAATTAAATACTTAAAGTTCCAATCATCTAGTTTGATTGGCTGTGGGATAATCTCATTACCATACTTATCAATTTGAAAGGTTTCAGGATTTGCCCAGTTACTTTCAAACACTAAGTTTCTCATTTCATAAAAAGGTGTTTCGTCATTAATACGCATTTCCAATTGCGTAGGTAAAACGTTTTGGCCAGCAATTTTATAGTCGAAACCAATTTGGTAATATGCCGTTTCAGGTACGTCAATTGTGAAGATAGCGGTCTCGTCCTGGCCAACTTCAATAACGTCCTCACCTTGATAATTAATTAATTGATCTGTTTTTAATTGAGACATCTCTTCAAACACGATCGGCTCGCCTTGATAATAATCGCTCTCAGCACCCTGGATGTAATCCGAGTACTTCAAATCACTTTCTCGATCGTCATCTATTACGATATCTTCAACCTCTACAGCCTCTTCATATGTCACCTCTAAATCTTCAATTTCTGTTTCATTTGCAGAAACAGCCAGATTCAGGAAGGGTGATCCAATTAATAATAAAGCGACTAAACTGATTACTATTTTTCTGTATTTTTCCTGTAGCAAACCCATCACCTCAAAAATTTCATTGTATATCTAGCCAGCGAAACAACTTATCTTATTTATTATATCTGTCACTTATAAATATATACGTATATCGGGAGTTTGACACTTTGAATTACAAAAAACATTAAGAAGCCTTGATATGGCTTATTTTTTTTGTCAAAT
>NZ_BAABDL010000135.1:0-27881 GCF_039539605.1 Amphibacillus indicireducens
ATAACATTAATGTAATATTAAGGGGTCGTTTTTTCGATATTTATCACGAAGAATTTTTACTCTTCATAGCTGCACTTTTTAAACAAAAAGATAAACATTTTGTGGTTAAAACATATATTATTTAGAGGTTTTTATTGTAGAGGAGGGTATCAATGAATCCAATCTTTAAGAAAGTAGTTCGTAAAAAATTGACTGAGGTGAGCCCAAGTGAATTAATCATCCAAGCTCAAGATTATCAAGTTGAATTAACCCAAAATCAAGCAACTCAAATTGTTAATATGTTAAAGCAAAAAAAATTGGACCCATTTAAAAAAACAGATTTAGTTAAAATGTTAACTTTTTTAGAACAAATCACCGATCAAGCAACAGTTAAAAAAGCAAAAATCATCCTCAATCAATTTATTAAACAATATGACATCGCTGAATGGTTTTATTAAAAAAATCCATTCGTATTAAATACGAATGGATTTTTTCTATTGAGCAATAATTAAATCTTTTAAGTTTTCCTTAAATACACCTTGTTTGATCATCTCAATTTCAAATTTATAAGGTGGTTTTCTATTTTTTTTATCTTCACCAACGTAAGGTGTTTCGAGAATCTTTGGAATGTCCTGTAACTGTGGATGGTGAACAATATTGTGCAGAGTATCAAAACCAATATGACCAAAGCCAATATTCTCATGGCGATCTTTATGTGCACCACGAACGTTCTTACTATCGTTTACATGGACTACCTTAATCCGATCAACACCGACAATGCGATCAAACTCATTGAGTACCTCGTCAAAATCTGTCACTAGGTCATAACCAGCATCATGGACATGACATGTATCAAAACAAACAGACAATTTATCATTATGAATCACCCCATCAATAATCTGTGCCAATTCATCAAATGTCCGGCCAATTTCCGTCCCTTTACCAGCCATCGTTTCTAATGCAATTTGAACATTTTGTTCAGCTGTTAAAACTTCATTTAAACCTTCAATAATTCTTGCGATTCCTAATCCTACACCCGCACCAACATGGGCACCTGGATGTAAAACAATTTGCTTTGCTTGAAGTGCTTCAGTTCGTTCAATTTCACTTCTTAAAAAAGAGACAGCCAGCTCAAATGTTTCTGGCTTCGTTGTATTACCCAAATTAATAATATACGGGGCATGAACGATGAGATCTTCAATCCCATTTGCCTTCATATGCTCAAGTCCCGCTTCAATATTTAATTCTTCGATTGCCTTACGACGTGTATTTTGAGGTGCGCCAGTATAAATCATCATCGCTGTTGCCCCATAACTTGCTGCTTCTTCACTTGATCCGACTAACATCTTTTTACCACTCATTGAAACGTGTGAACCTAATCTCAATCTCTCCACTCCCCTATTTTCTATATTTATCTTGTTTTAACTTACGTTTAATTCGCTGTTGCTCTTTACGCAATTTAGCTTTATATCCTGGTTTGACCTTCTTAGGACGCTTAACACGCTTCCACGCTTCTTGATCAAGATCATTGCCTCGCTTTTCACGAACGGTTCGATGGTTCCAGGCCTTGATCTCTCTCCATTCACCTTTAACAATCTCATAGTTTGAAAATTCAAGTCCATCTTCAGACAACTTCGTTAAAAGTGGGAAATCATCCTCATCGTATAAATGAATGGCTGTACCTTCCATTCCCGCACGTGCTGTTCGGCCAATTCGATGAATGAAAAACTCTGTTTCTTTTGGCAATTGAGCATTAATGACATGACTAACGCCTTCAATATCAATTCCTCGTGCAGCTAGATCTGTCGCAACAATATATTGATACCTCAGAGCTTGAATCTCTTTTAAAACCCGTTTTCTTTCTCTTGCTGACAATCCACCATGAAGGATCCCCACATTTAAACCTTGCTGAGCTAAATCGTGATACAACTCATCACACGCTTCTTTGCCATTAGCAAAGATAATCGCTAAATATGGATGAATGGCTTTAGCAATTTGACCAATTACCTCTGCTGGCTTACGATGACGTAAAGGAACAAGTCTATTTTCTAACAAATTAGGTGAAACATGGTCTTTTATTTCAATAAAAGTAGGGTTATTCAGATACTTTTGTAAAAATGGTTGCAATCGCTTCGGAATCGTCGCCGAAAAAACAAGAATCTGAACATTAGGATCAGCTTTGACTAAAATTTGATCAATTTCATTAATCAGTCCTAGATCCAACATCAGATCTGCTTCATCAACAACAAACGAGCGTGCAGTGTAAATATTGACGGCTCCTTCATTGATTAAATCTAATAACCGACCAGGAGTCGCAACGATAATAGCTGGCTGTTCAGTTAATTTTTCAATCGTTCGCTTTTTATCTGTCCCACCAATAAAAAGCTTAGCTTGAACCTGTTGTTCAAAATTTAAAAGCGTTAAAATCTTTTTAACTTGATCAAAAATTTGACTAGCCAACTCTCGCGTCGGTGTCGTCACAACAAATTGAACATTTTTTTCCTCAGGATTCAATTGGTTAAATAATGGTAATAGAAATGCATGTGTTTTTCCAGATCCTGTTTGTGATTGACCAATGATGCTCTCATTTCTTAATGTAGCTGGAATCACTTTTTCTTGAATTGCCGTCGGTTGCTTAAAACCTAGTTGATCGACTGTCCGTTCAAGCTCTGGCTTTAAATTAAATGCCTTAAAATCATAATTTTTCATAATAAACTCCTCATCTAAAAACGACTTGTCTTACTTATTATAGACACAAAATGTCGATTACGCACTTGATTAAGTTAAAATCAATTGACTTCTTAAACTTTTAACAGATTTAAAGTACGAATCTACAAAAACTGAAAGGGCTCCGTACTTATCTTCGTTTCAATCACTTGAATCGAAGCATCAACTTTACCTCGCAGGTAAGCAGCAACAGCTTCAACCATAATCTGCTCAATATGATGGCCCGGATCGATAATGGATAGTCCGCTCGCTTCAGCATCTTGTGCAAAATGAAATGACACATCTCCTGTAATGAAAACATCAGCCCCCATCCGCTTCGCGTATGGATAATACTTTTCTCCACTACCACCAAGAATAGCCACTTTTTTTACCTGATTTTCAAGTGCCCCTGAAACTCGTAAACCTTCTAATTGAAAAATTTCCTTCAAATTAATCGCTAGTTGTTTCAACGAGATTGCTTCTTCCAATGTTCCAACTCGTCCTAACCCATACTGGATCCCGTTATTTTCAAGCTTGATTAGATCATAAGCTGGTTCCTCATAGGGATGTGATTTAATAATTGCTTCAATTGCTTTAGTCCGCAACGATTGATGCATAAGATATTCAAGTTTTACTTCATCAACATATTCTCGCTTATTTGACTCACCAAGATAAGGGGAAGCATTGTCCATCGGTCTAAATGTACCCGTCCCTTTAACTCTAAATGAGCATTGTTCGTAATCACCAAGCTGACCAACACCTACTTTAGTTAAAGCTTGATCAACTTGATCGACATGTGTTTCAGGTACATAAACATACAATTTGTAGAAATGTTCTTCCTTTTCTGGTACGAGAATTTTTGTCTCTTGAAGACCTAATTTTTCAGCTAATAAATCATTTACACCACCAAAAGTAACATCTAAATTTGTATGAGCAGAATAGACGGTAAGGTCATGCTTAATTAGTTTCTGAATAATTTTTCCTTTTGGATCGTGATAATTAATTTGTTTTAACGGTCTGAATATTAGTGGGTGATGCGAGATGATTAAGTTTGCTCCTGATTCAAGTGCTTCCTCGATCACTTCTTCAGTCACATCAAGTGTCACAAAAATGTTTGCTACTGGTTTACTTAAACTCCCAACCTGTAAGCCAACATTATCCCATTCACTCGCCAGTTTCCTCGGTACCCACTCTTCAAATTGTTCGATCACTTTACCAATCGTGATTTGTTTAGTCATCATTTAACACCCTTTCAATCCAGCCCAATTGCTCAATATAATCATTAATTTTCTTTTGATCTGGCTGTTTCGCTTGGCCCATCTGCTTAATAATTCGACGATAATTGTCTCGTTCGCGTTCCCACTTTGTGATAAAGGCTTGATTACGACTCTTTAACAAAAATGGACCAAATAGCTTTTCCTGTTTAGTTAATTGATTAACCTGATGATCTCGTGCTTGATCTGCAACTAAAACTTCGTAAATATGACCATCCTCTGCTAAGATTGCTTCATCGACCAAGTTATAATTGTTTTTCTCAAGCCATTCACGAAGATATTGACTATCAACATTTGGTTGTAAAATTAGGCGTTCAACGTTTAAAAGTGTATCTTTGCCTCGTTCCAAAATGGATTGAATGAGTCCGCCACCCATTCCAGCGATCACAACTTGACTAACTTTGTCGTTACGAATAACATCTAATCCGTCACCTTTTTTAACGCTAATTTGATCGGTTAACTGATATTTTTTAACATGATCCTTCGCAGCTTGAAACGGTCCATGATTGAGTTCACCCGCAATTGCTTTTGCAGTTGGATCAGACAAACAGACTGAAATCGGCAAATAAGCATGATCACTACCTATATCAGCAAAGGTTGCACCTTTAGGTAAAAATTTTGTAATCAGTTTTAATCGATTTGATAATATGAGTTGTTTCGTCATTTTATTGACACCTATCCTTTAAATTAAAAATGCAATGATACTAATAATGATTCCTAAAATACCTAATATAAAGAGCCAATTATTTTTTGTCTTTATCCCCAAAGCGATCCAAGTAATTAATTGTAAAAAAATAATCACTAACGTAACCGTTGAATTAACCACCCATTGATTAATAGCGACCATCGAAAGAATTAATAGGTTTAGGAGCAACACTAAAATAATGTATTTTCTTTCAATTTGATACTGCTTTGATGCTATATATGATAATCCCAAACTCATAACTAATGCTAAAGTTAAGAGGATGATTATCGCTATTAAGTGAATTGGAACATACAGAATAAAGAAAGCAATTCCCGGAGCTACAGCAACATTCAATAGTAGAAAAATGACGATTAAAAAATTTTTCTGTTTATTTTGATTCACTTCAAGTGTTGAAGCCGATTCATCGCCTTCCCCTTCTGTATATAATGCCAGTAAATAATCACAATATGATTCAGGAAGTAAGCGGTTATCTCGCCAATATTTGATTTCACTAACGATGATTGCTTTACGTTGCCAATCCATCTCAACCCACCTCTTTTTTAGGTATCTACAAATGACCATTAAATGAAAAAAGTCAATCAAAATCAATTGAAGCTCAACTGATCATGATTGACTTAGCTGAGCTAACAACCAGCTAATAGTAGCTCAACCGATTGAAAACTCATGATTTTTAGTTAAAATTTTGTTCGCAGGGCAACTGACAGTAGCGGCCCGATTGGTTCAACTAACAATCAGTGAAACCCACACTGATTGAAGTTTCACTTTATTCGAGGAAATCTTTTAATTGTTTACTTCGGCTTGGATGGCGTAGTTTCCGTAGTGCCTTCGCTTCAATTTGGCGAATTCTTTCTCGGGTAACGCCAAATACTTTACCAACTTCTTCTAATGTACGTGTACGGCCATCATCGAGACCAAATCGTAATCTGAGAACATTTTCTTCACGGTCTGTTAGCGTATCAAGTACATCTTCAAGTTGTTCCTTCAACAACTCATAAGCTGCGTGATCGGATGGTGACGTCACTTCCTGATCTTCAATAAAGTCACCTAAATGTGAATCATCTTCCTCACCAATTGGTGTTTCTAATGAAACGGGCTCTTGGGCAATTTTTAAGATCTCTCTAACCTTTTCTGGTGTCAGCTCCATTTCTTTACCGATCTCTTCAGGTGTTGGTTCACGACCTAAGTCCTGTAAGAGCTGTCTCTGGATCCGGATTAGTTTATTAATCGTTTCGACCATATGAACAGGAATCCGGATTGTTCTTGCTTGGTCAGCAATTGCTCGAGTAATTGCTTGACGAATCCACCATGTAGCATACGTACTAAACTTAAATCCTTTGCGATAGTCAAACTTCTCAACCGCTTTAATTAATCCCATATTTCCTTCTTGGATCAAGTCAAGAAACAGCATACCTCTACCGACATAGCGCTTAGCAATACTGACAACTAATCGTAAGTTTGCTTCTGCTAATTGCATTTTAGCTTCTTCATCATTTTCTTCAATCCGTTTTGCTAGGGCTACTTCTTCATCAGCAGTTAATAAATCGACACGACCTATTTCCTTCAAATACATTCTAACAGGGTCGTTAATCTTAACACCAAGAGGTACACTGATATCTTTTAGATTAAATTCTTTTTCTGAATCTGTATCTTCGTCAGTATCTTCATCATCAATATCACTGACGACCTCAATTCCTTGTTCAGCTAAATACTCATAAAATTCATCAATTTGTTCAGACTCTAATTCAAAACGTGCCAAGCGATCGACCACATCTTCGTATGCAAGTTCACCTTGCTTTTTTCCGAGCTCGACAATTTGTTCTTTTGCTTCATCTAATGTTAAATCCAGATTGTTATTTGAATGTTCTGGTTGTTTTTTAACCATTAGAGCCCCTCCTTCCAACTTATCAAATCCATTACCGTGTCTTATCTTTAAGTTCTTTTTGAATTCGCATGATTTCCATGCCAATTTGCGCTGCTTTTAAATAATCATTTTTTATTTCTGCTTGCTTTTGCTCAGCAATTAAATCACGAATAACAACTTTATCATCATGTTCAAGTCTAATCATTCGAACATAATCCTTAATTTCATCAGCGGATACATCTGTTGAGACTGGTTCCATAGCAATTTCAATGACTTCACTGATGATTTCCGCATCATCTAGCCGTTCAATAAACTGACTGACATTAGCTTGATTGTCATCTTCATAAAAAGCATACAGATAGGTTACAATAATTTTATGTTTTTCAATATTAAATGAAGCACCTAATGTATGCTTAATTTGTTCAGCAATTGTTCGATCATGTAACATATAAGCAATTAACCTTTTTTCAGCATTATGATAAGCTGGCAATAGTCTTTTTTGCTTACTTTTTAATCTGTGCTCATTAGTATGGCTATTTGAAACCACATTATCCCTAGTTCTACCTTGTTTTTTCCTTATCTGATCAACGTCTTCCAACACTGCATCAGGTGAAAGGTCAAACATTTTAGCTAACTCTCGAATATAACGATCACGATCAAGTGCTGAATTCAACTGAGCGATCTCATCGACCACTAGACGCATATATGCCATTTGATCTGCCTCAATTTTTAAGTTAAATTCGCGCTTATGATAGCTCATAATAAAGCTCATGTAAGTAGAGCTTGCCTCGATTACTTCTTCTTTAAACCTTTTCCCGCCATATTTTTTTATAAACGCATCTGGGTCTAACTGATCTGGTAATGTGGCAATCCTAACTTGACAACCAGCTTTTTTCATTAGTTTTGCAACTTTATATGAAGCATTAATACCTGCATCATCACCATCAAAGCAAATGACAACCGTATCGACATAGCGCTTAATCAAGGCAGCCTGATGCTCTGTTACAGATGTACCAAGTGATGCAATCACATTTGTAATATCTGCTTGATATGCAGCAATGACATCCATATACCCTTCAAATAAGATCGCTTGTCCAGTTCGCTTCAATTCACTTCTTGCTAAATCAAAATTATAAAGTAATTTACCTTTTTGAAACAAAGCAGATTCTGGACTGTTTAAATACTTAGGCTCGAGTTCGTTGATAGAACGCCCTGCAAAACCGACTGTCTTTGCTAAATGATTTCGAATCGGAAAGACAACCCGCCCCCTCATTCGATCATATATCTGACTCTGGTCATTTCGGGCTAAAACATTTGAAGAGATTAACTCCTGCAAATTAAAGTCCTTTTTTTGTAAAAACTGTGTTGTTAATTCATTTGAATCAGGTGCAAAGCCAATTTGAAATCTTTCAATCGTTTCTTTCGTCAGTCCGCGATTTTCTAAATAAGAACGAGCTTGCTCTGCTTCTTTAGCATGTGAAAAAATATGATGATAGAATTTGGTCAATAATTCATGCGCCCGCAAACTAATTTGATCAACAGAGCGATTTGAACCATTTGCTTGGTTTAAATATTGATCAGGTAAATTATGACCACTTTTCTGTGCTAAATGAGCAACTGCTTGTTGAAAAGTAAAACCTTCTTGTTCCATTAAAAAAGTAAATACATTACCACCTTTTCCACAACCAAAACAATGAAAAATTTGTTTTTCTTGCGTTACTGAAAAAGAAGGCGTACTTTCTCCATGAAACGGACAGAGCCCAAAGTAATTACGTCCTTGTTTTTTTAATGAGACATACTCACCAATCACATCAACAACGTCATTGGCCTGACGTATCTCATCGATTAATTGCTCAGGAATTTGAGCGACCATAAATATCACCAACATATAATTTCTATATTAAATTCTAAAATCCTGCATGATTCGACAAAATAATTAAAAAAATGAATAAAATCATTCATTTTCCGCCAATAAGTAACAATCACCCCTACTCATCAAGCTTTTTAAAATGATGTTATTTTAATATTCTCTATCCACGAGTCATTTTCCTGCAAAAAAGAATGAAAAATTAGTAATCTATCATTCTTCAATGGATTAAGTCCTGATTCGTTTTTTCCACAAAGGTATATTATAGTATGATTTCAGGTAAAAAGCTATGTTTTTGCAACAATAACTTATTATTAACGAGCCATTTGAATTTGTAAGATAATATTTGCCGTTTCTTCTACAGCTTTATTTGTCACGTCGATAACTGGACAGCCTAAATGTTCGACAACATTTTCAAAGTAATCAAGCTCTTTATTAATTCTTTCGACAGTAGCATAATTAGCGTTTTGCTTTAAACCAAGTGATTTTAATCTTTCTTTTCGGATACCATTTAATTCTGTTGGACTGATTTTTAATCCGTAACATTTATTCGGGTCTGTCTGATAAAGCTCTGTTGGTGGATCAACTTCTGGAACAATTGGGACATTCGCAACTTTATAGCTTTTTAAAGCTAAATATTGCGATAAAGGTGTTTTAGACGTTCGCGAGACCCCAATTAAAACAATATCAGCCTTTTCAATCCCGCTTGGGTCTTTTCCATCATCATACTTAACAGCAAATTCGATTGCTTCAATTCGTTTGAAATAAGACTCATCTAGTTGATAAGCAAGACCGGGCTTCATCTTAGGTTCTTGATTAAATAACTGACCGATTGCATGAAGCATCGGTCCGTTAATGTCAATAATCGATACATTTAAAGCTTTCGCCTTCTGTTGCATGTAACGACGCAAATCAGAATTAACAAGAGTGTAGCCAACGAGAGCCTGCTTACCAGAAGCTTGAGTTAAAATATGATTTATTTGTTCAACATCTTTGACATATGGTGATCGATAAAGTTCATATGTGTCATGATGATCAAACTGTAATAAGACAGATTGGAAGATTTTTTCTGCTGTCTCTCCGGCTGAATCTGAGATTAAATAAATCATTGGTTTAGTCATCTTTTCCACTCCAAGTTTAAAAGTGTTGTTTCCACTCAATATCTTTAAAGTTTGCTAATTGGTAAATTAATTTTGCAATCAGATTTAATAATCCAATTCGATTATTTTTAATTGAAGGATTATCAACCATCACCATTGTCTGATCAAAAAACTGGTTGATTGTTGGTGCGATTTGTTCTAATAATTGCAGCGCTTCTTGATATTGACCTTGATTCATTTTTGTTGAATAATCCGCTTCTATTTCTTGATATGCAGTATACAGTTCTCGTTCTGATTCATTTTCAAAAAGGGTTGGATCGACATGATGAGATTCATCAATTTCCGCAAGATTAACAACTCGCCCTAAAGATTCTTGTGCAGATTTGAATGATGGATCTTGGCGTTTTGCTTCTAACAATTTTGCCTTACTTAATAAGTGCGAAATCACACCAATCTCTTCGTGTGTAACAGCTTTAATCACATCATGTGCAACACTTTCTTCTTTAACTAGGAAACTGATTCTTCCTTCAATAAAATCAAGTGTTTTCTCTCTAACATCCGCTTGTTGATCTAGTGAAATAATTGAATCATTAAACTGATTTAGCGCAGTATCGATTAAAATTTCAAATGAAACAGGCCATTTTTTTTGTTCTAGGATCTGAATAATTCCCATCGCTTGACGTCTAAGTCCGTATGGATCTTGTGAACCTGTTGGAATCAAGCCAACACCAATGCAACCTACGATTGTATCTAACTTATCGGCAACACTTAAAATTGCACCGATGACTGTTTCAGGTAATTGATCTTTAGCGTGGCGTGGCATATATTGCTCATTAATCGCTTTTGCAACAAGATCATCTTCACCAAAAAGGGCAGCATATTTTTGCCCCATAATTCCTTGTAATTCTGGGAATTCATCAACCATTTGTGTCACAAGATCGAATTTACTAATCGTAGCTGCTCGATCAACCTGGATTATTTCTGGCTCCGGTAAATTTAACTTTTCCGCTATCGCTCTCGCGTTTTCACGAACACGATTCACCTTATCAGCGATAGTACCTAACTGTTGCTGAAAAATGATTTTTTCTAATTTTTGATTGTTTTGTTCAATCGTTTGCTTTTGATCTTCCTGATAGAAAAAGTGACCATCAGCTAAGCGGGCATTTAATACTTTTTCATTTCCTTTGACAACATTATCAAGATACTCAGTATTTCCATTGCGCACACCAATAAAAAACGGAAGTAGCTCGCCATCTTGATTACGGACAGGGAAATAGCGTTGGTGTACCTTCATGGATGTTATTAAAGCTTCTTCAGGTATGATTAGATAATCATCACTATAACTTCCCGAAAATACGGTTGGATATTCAACCAATTCTGTTACTTCATCTAACAAGTCTGCTTCAATATCAACATGCCAGTTTTTTTCAGTTGCAAGCTGATTTAGCTGTGTCAAAATCTCAGCTTGACGTTTTTTCCGATCAGCAATCACATATTGATCTAAGAGGAGCTTTTCATAGTCTAGCGGATCAGTGATCACAAGATCTCCACCTAAAAAGCGATGTCCCTTGCTCTTGTTACTTGTTTGAATCCCTTCAATTTCAAAATCAATTTGTCCATTATTCTCGATTGCAACAATCCACTTGATTGGTCGAATATAGCGTAAGCGACGATTTGACCAACGCATATTTTTCGGAAACGTCATCGCTAAAATAACGTCTTTAAAACTTGGTAAGATCTCACTTGTAGCTTTTCCTACAGTAAATTTTTTCACAAAAATATATTCTGTCCCTTTAACTTCTTGATAATAAATATCATCAACAGATACACCTTGGCCTTTAGTAAATCCAATCGCAGCTTTTGACCAATCACCATTATCATCAAGTGCTATTTTTTTGGCTGGACCTCTAACTTCTGTTTCGAGGTCAGTCTGTTTATCAATTAAATCAATCATTTGAATCGCAAATCGTCTTGGTGTGATATATGTTTTTAATGATTGGTAAGTGAGACGATTTTCTTCTAGCCAAGTAATTGTTCTTTCTTTTAATTGTTTTTCTGTTTCAGCAATAAAGCGAGCTGGCATTTCTTCTAAACCTACTTCAAATAAAACATTAGTTGTTCCCATCTTGTTCACCATCCCTTTTCAACATTGGGAAATCAAGTTTTTCTCTTTCGTTAACATATAATTTTGCAATCTCTCGTGCTAAATCGCGAACCCTTCCAATATAGCCAGTTCTTTCTGTAACTGAAATTACCCCTTTAGCATCAAGTAAATTAAATGTGTGCGAACATTTCAATACATAGTCATAAGCTGGAAAAACTAGACCTTTCTCCATTAACTGTTGAGCTTCTTGTTGGTATTGATTGAATAAGCTAAATAACATCTCCGTATTTGATTCTTCAAATGTGTATTTTGAATGCTCGTATTCAGGTTGATAAAAGATATCGTGTACAGTCACACCTTCTGTCCATGTTAAGTCGAAAACATTTTCTTTATCTTGAATGTAGGAAGCAAGTCGCTCAATTCCATAAGTTAATTCTACTGAAACCGGATTTGCTTCAAGTCCACCAATTTGTTGGAAATAAGTAAATTGGGTAATTTCCATTCCGTCAAGCCAGACTTCCCATCCTAGTCCTGCCGCTCCTAAAGTTGGGTTTTCCCAGTTGTCTTCAACAAAGCGAATATCATGTTTTAGTGGATCAATATTTAATGTTTTTAATGATTCCAAATAAAGTTCTTGAATTTCATCAGGCGATGGTTTCATCACAACTTGAAATTGATGATGTTGATAGAGCCGATTCGGGTTGTCTCCATAACGACCATCATTTGGACGTCTGGAAGGTTCAACATAAGCAACATTCCACGGTTCTGGGCCTAAGCTACGCAACAATGTCATTGGAGACATTGTACCTGCTCCCTTCTCCGTATCATAAGCTTGCATTAATAAACAGCCTTGGTCACTCCAAAACTTCTGTAGCGTTAATATCATATCTTGAATATGCATCTACTTTTCCTCCAATTCATTCCGATACTTGTAATGATTCAATGAGAAAATCCCGTCGCTATGCCTTAATTAATAAGACATAGGGACGGGATTTCCGCGGTTCCACCCTATTTACTAAAGCTCAACGCTTTAGTCACTTTTAACTGAAAATGTTCCAGAGTGCCATTCAATCACCTGTTATCTCTGGCTCGCACCGCCCCAGATTCGCTTAAATAACGCGGTAAATTTACTCTTCTCTTTCATCACATATAGAAAAATTATAAAGAATTACACTTACTTTGTCAATTATCGTATTAAAAATTAAATAATAAATAGTTGATTCAGTAATCATAATAAAGTTTGGGCCATGAGATTGTTCAATTGTATCTACAGACTGCTCGACCTCTTCAACTATAGTAGCCTAGCGATCACCGAACTTTAAACTTAGTGTCATCACTGTAACTTATCAATTTGTTTTAAAAACTTTCTTGATTTAAGCGCTAAACCGCCATAAGTATCATAGTATTGCTCCAGAATCTGTTGAATTACTAATTTATTATCTTGTTTAACAGTTATATTTGCAACGCGCTCCATATCAACATCAGTAAACAATCGTAGTAACTTATATTGTGTTTCATTAATTGGCCAATGATTCGGATCAACTGACAAACAGCGTTGACATAGAACACCAGCCTCTTTAATCGAAAATGCACGGATTTGATCCGATCGTTGACAACTTTGGCAGTAATCAATAATCGGAGCAAATCCCGCTACTTTATAGAGCTTCATTTCATACATCATCGATAAGACAAGTGGATCTTTCCCTTCCACAATGCCATTTAGAGTTGCTAAAAACTGTTGATAGATATAATAGTTTGGTGACTTTTCATCAAGCAAGATGTTTGTCAGTTCAGCTAAGTAACTGGCATAAGCGGTAAGAAAAATATCTTCTCTAATCTTACGGTGTGATTGAATCACATCACCTTGCTCAATTACACTTAAGCCTTTACCTAGCCGGACAAGATATTCCCCATGAATAAATAGCTGAGTCACAGCAGACATTCGACTTTTTGGTTTTTTTGCCCCTCGTGCGAGCACACCAATTTTCCCTAATTTATTAGATAAAAGTGTCGCAATAATATGTGTTTCCCCATAGTCTTGTGTTCGGATAATAACGCCCTCTACCTTTTCTAACACCTTTTATCCATCCTTTAATCACTCTGGTCAATTTGATCAGACTGTGATTCTTCAATTAATATTAGCTCCTCACTGAGTTCTATTTCATAATCCTTCATCAGTAGATAGGTTTCGATATTTCCTGTTTTACTAAAAACGATCCAAGGTAAATTGTGCATAATAGCCCCACCTTCCTCCTTTTAGTTAAAATATCTACACCTTTAGAATGACCAATGTGAACGAATCAATGTTGATTATTTATTACCATGAATATTTCAAATCTAGCCTTCGTAATCCATTAAATTATAACCATATTCATGTAAATAATGGTCTCGATTTCGCCAATTTTTTTGAACCTTCACCCATAGATTTAAGTAAACTTTTGAACCAAGCAAGCGTTCAATATCTTTTCTTGCTTGAACACCAATTTTCTTTAACATCGAACCCTGTTTCCCAATAATAATACCTTTTTGAGAGTCTCTTTCGATAATAATTGTTGCATGAATTTGAACTTTCTCACCCTCTTGTCGCTCAATCTTATCAATTACAACGGCAAGGGAATGCGGAATTTCTTCCTTAGTTAATTGGAGCGCTTTTTCTCGAATAAACTCGCTAATAATAAATCGCTCAGGGTGGTCTGTAATATGATCATCTGGATAATATTTAGGACCCTCGGCTAGATTGTCCTTTATTACCGATAATAAGTGATCGACATTATTACCTTCTAATGCGGAAATCGGAACAATTTCTTTAAATGGATATTTATCTTTATATTCAACGATCAGATCGAATAGTTGATCGGGATGAACCTGATCAATTTTATTAATAATTAAATAGACCGGTTTATTAATTGATCCAAGTCGATCGATAATAAATTGATCTCCCCGACCATAACCCTCAGCAGCATTAATCATAAATAAGATCGCATCAACCTCATTCAAGGTGTTTTCTGCAATTTTCACCATGAAATCACCGAGTTTATGCTTCGGTTTATGAATTCCTGGTGTATCGATAAAAACAATTTGCGCTTCATCATCTGTCAGCACTGCTTGAATTGTATTTCTTGTTGTTTGAGCTTTATCACTCATGATCGCAATTTTTTCACCAATTACACGATTTAAGAAAGTTGATTTCCCCACATTAGGGCGACCAATAATTGTTATAAAACCTGATTTGTATGTTTCTTGTTCCATCATTTGTCCTCCAAACTTAATTAAAAACGAGTTCGACTATTTTCGGTAAAAAGATAATTAGACCGATAATAAAAGCAACGATACTCGTCACCAATACCGCACCAGCTGTTAAATCCTTAATTGAACCAGCCATTGGATGCCATTGTGGTGCTAAATAATCTAACATCGTCTCAACTGCTGTATTCAATAGCTCTGCAGTTATGACAAAGCCAATCATTAAAAGTAAAAGTACCCACTCAAGTACTGAAATTGTTAAAACAAAGCCTGCAATCAGCACAAGTAATGCAATTAAAAAGTGAATCCGAATATTAATTTCATTTTTAAAAGCATATTTTAAGCCATTTATAGCATAGCGTAAACCAACGCGGTTTTTTTTATTCTCTGAGTAATCCGAACGCATTTAAAATATCCTCTTGTTTTTTAAACATCTCTTGTTCCTGATCATAGTCGATATGATCATAACCAAGTAAATGTAAGAAGCCATGTAAAGCTAAAAAACCAAATTCTCTTTTTATGCTATGCTCGTATGTTTTAGCTTGTTCATGAGTGCGCTCGACTGAAATAACAATATCACCAAGATTTAGTGGTGGCAATTGATCCCCCTTAATCGTAACCTCTCCTTCAACTGTTTCTTGTAAGGCAAAAGAGATGACGTCAGTAGGTTCATTCATCCCTCGATAATCTCGATTAATTTCTTGAATCGTTTGATCATCTACAAATGAAATGGATATTTCCGCTTGTTCTGATACATTCTCTTGCTTTGCAGCAAAAATCAGTAGTTCATTAATCGTGTTCAGATAACTTTCATCTACTGAATTTGTCTGATCGATAAATTCGATAATCATTTTAATCCGCCTCCTTCGTATCTTTTGGGTACTGTATCCTTGAATGATAAATTCCTGTTAATGTCTCACTAATTGTTTGCTTGATTTTTGTTAACTCTTTAAACGTTAAATGGCTATCATTTAATTGACCGTCTTGTAAACGATCTTTAATAATGCTATCGATCAATTTGTCAATTTTTTCTTTTGTCGGCTGTTCTAGTGACCGGACAGCGGCTTCAATTGGATCACATAAAGAAACAATCGCTGATTCCTTTGATTGAGGTAATGGCCCTGGATAACGAAACCTCTCTTCCTCTACTTCTTCATTTGTTTCTTTCTCTTTATAGTAAAAATATTTTAATAAAGAAGTCCCGTGATGTTCTTTAGCAATATTAATAATTTCAATCGGCAACTTATGATCTTGTAAAATTTTTGCACCATCATAAGGGTGATTAATTATAATATCAGCACTTTGTGTTGGTTCTAAGAAATTATGTGGATTTTCCATCCCCATTTGATTTTCAATAAAATAATGCGGTTTTTTAATTTTACCTAGATCATGATAGTAAGAAGCAACTCGGGCTAATAAACCATTACCACCAATTGCTTCACAGGCAGCTTCACTTAGATTTGCTACCATGACACTATGATGATAAGTACCAGGTGCTTCAGTTAAAATTCGCCTTAACAACGGATGATTTGGGTTAGCTAATGTTAATAATTTTGTATCAGACAACAACTTTAAGACAGATTCAAAAAACGGTAATGCTCCGATTGCTACAATCCCTGAAATAAGTGCCGAAACATAGGCAAACACAATAAATAATAAGATTTCAGACAGTTGATAGCTATCATAAGATAAAAAAACAAAACTTAATATAGCTAATACATTGACAATCCCTGCAATAGATACCGTTTTAAAGACCGCTACACGATCTTTAATCGCCACTAAAGTAGCAATGCTACAGAGCTGAGCAGCTAAAAAGTAAATCCCAACTTCTAAATTTAATGAACCAGGAATTTGTTCATTAAATATGATCGTACCAACAATTGAATAGACAATCGCAAAGACAATTGCTAACCGTTCACGAAATAATATTTTTAGCAAAATTGAACTAGCTGCGATTGGCATTAATAAAAAGTATTTATTCGTATCTGTACTAAAAAGACTAATCGCTTTCATCATACCGATCATCACAACTGAAATTACAATTAATGTGAACAAATAGTTAAACTGTAAATAACGTTTATCTATGTAAGTTATTAAACCATATCCAATCAATGAGATCAGCATAAGAACGAGAACAACGAGCCCGATCACAGGGAAAAGATTCCGATCACTATTTAACAAGCCCACAAGATCGAGCTTATCATAAATCTCATTTGTTATCGTTTGCCCTTCCCTAACAATTACTTCTCCCGCTCGAATCATCGCTGGATCAACATTAGTAATTGCTTGGCTCTCTGCCTCTAGAGTTTCTTCAAGTGAGAAAAATGAGTTTTCCACTAAAGCAAATTCACCTACTTGAAGGAGACTTTCTTTTAATTCATCGTTTAATGTTGAGAACTGAAATCGCTGGGCGAGTTGTGCCTTCGCATCCGATAATTCTTCTTGTTTAATGCCTTCGTTGAAAATTTCATTTAATGTTGTCGTTAAAAGTTCATAGGCAATCGTTCGTTCTCGATCAGTCGTTGAAATTAACTGGGTCAAATCTTCATCAGCTAAGTTTTCAACTAGTTCTTGACTGACTAATTGTTTTAATTCAATGAGTTTATCTGCCACCGTTTTAGTTGGTAGTGTTTCTTTAGTTTGATTTAATTGGTTGTCTGCTGATTGAGTCTGATTAGTATTTTCAGATGATTCTTCTTCATCTTGAACTGGTTTAACCGGCTGATTAACCGTTTCGATCACGTCAAATAATTCATTCACATAATCAATTCGTTCTTCGGCAACTTCAGTCGCAATCAGATAACGATCCTCTACAGCACTAAGCGACTCTCTTTTTCTTCGTTCTGTTTCTCTCGTGTTTTCGATCGTAATTGGTGATTGAATCGTGTCATTTGCGATGCTATAGCGTTCAATTTCATATGTTTCAGTATAGACATTTGTTAAGGTGGCTAAAGTAATTGTCACCCCAATGATTAACAATGTTAATATAACTTGAATCGACTTACTATACTTCTTTAATTGATTAATGATTAATTTCATCTATGAGCGACTCCTTAGTTATCGATTTACTTATAGTTTATCATACAACACCAATTTTTTTATGTATATATTTAGAAACGACTATTTAATTGAATTAATATTATTCTACCTTAAATTATCATGATGCTCGAAGCACCGTATGGAAGTAGTTATTTTAAAAAGATATATTAAGAAAAGCCACTATAAAATTATAGCGGCTTTAAAAATCATTCATTTATGAGTTTTGATTTTCGTAGGCTGCGATAATTTTTTGGACAACTGGGTGGCGGACAACATCTTGTTGTTTTAAATAAACAAATGAAATACCGTTAATATCAGCCAATATCCTTTGAACAGTTTTTAACCCTGATACGGTTTGATTCGGTAAATCAACTTGCGTGACATCACCTGTAATCACCATTTTAGATCCAAAACCTAAACGCGTTAAGAACATCTTCATTTGTTCTGGTGTTGTATTTTGCGCTTCATCTAGAATTACAAAAGCATCATCTAACGTTCGACCACGCATATATGCGAGTGGTGCAATTTCAATTGTTTCACGCTCAATTAACCTCGACGTGTGTTCAAAGCCCAACACATCATGCAATGCATCGTATAACGGCCTTAAGTAAGGATCAACCTTTTCTTTTAGATCACCAGGTAAAAAACCTAGACTCTCACCAGCTTCAACTGCTGGACGCGTTAAGATAATCTTCTTGATATCACCAGACTTTAAAGCATTAACGGCCATTACTACTGCTAAATACGTCTTACCAGTACCTGCTGGACCAATTCCAAAAACTAAATCATTCTTTTTAATTTGATTAACATACTCTCGTTGACCTAGAGTTTTAACACGAATCGCACGCCCAACAGCATTGCGCATAATTGTTTGATCAAATAAGCTATAGAACTGATCAATTTTACCTTGCTGGGCTAGTTCAACAGCATAAATAACATCCCGCTCAGAAATTGTAATACCACGTCTGATCACATTGAGCAACGCATTTAACACTTCATTAACAAGTTTGCGTTTGTCATCCTCTCCTTGAACCATAACTTCTTCACCGCGTGTCACGATTGAGATATCTAATTTAGACTCAAGTTGTTTTAAATGATTATCATTCGTCCCGAATAAACCCATTGCTTCTGTTGGATCAGAAATTGTTAAATCAATTCGTTGTAATTCATCTGACATACATTAATCTCCTTGGCTAGACTCGATTGTATTCACGATATTTTCGTTGACAGTAAAGTATACGTGTAAGTTTACTTTACCATTCTCAGCTGACTGATGCAAAATTTTTTCATCAATAATTGAGCTCGTTGAGTCAAGCTTGCGGAGTAAGTTTTGGCGTGCCTGTTCTAAACCTATTGTAATGGCTTCCTCTTCTGATCGCTCCTGATTAATCATCTCTACTTCTTTATGTGTATTAGTCAGAATTGATAATGGAAATGTCCAATTAGCAATTATCAATTGACTTTGATTCGAAACAACTTTCTCATGACTAAAATCAGTTGATCCAAATCCCCAAATAGGTAATTGAAATGAACCGATTTTTAAATAATATTTGTCTTTAAATGAGCCGGTTTCGATTTGAAATAATCCTTCTAAAGGAACAGTAATTTTTGCTTCATACCAAGTCGTTGCAAAAATTTCAGCTTCAATTTCTACAAATTGCTTAGCTTGATCATTATCCTTTTGTTCTAATTCATTAAGATCCCCAGTAACAAGCATTTGTCCTTTCTTAACAAAATCATTCACTTCAACAAGTGGTCGACCTTTAGCTACGAGCATTTTACTAATGACACCGTCTTTCTGCGCATAAAGGTGAATTCTTTGGCTTTTCTCTTTCATTGGAGCTTGTTTTTTTGTAATCACTTCAATTCGGTAAGTAATCCCATCTGGAACAATCCCAACCCAGAGAATATCAGGATAATCAGCTAAAATTTTTGCTTGAATTTGATCTGGCTTGTCCATCAAATATTTAAGTTTTCCTCGTTTTATACCATAGTTCTCAAGACTAGTGATTAATTGTTCTGCTCTTTCAACAGGGACACCATTTATATCAATAAACAAAATCGATTGGGTAAAGTAAAGAAAAACTAAACAAGCAATCATAAAACTGATTAATAATTGCCGATATTTTTTGATGCGTTGATAAAAGAACGGTAGGCCACTTTTACGGATGAATTTAAATTTGTAATGTGTCTGACGGCGTAGTCGTCGGATCTGGCTCAGATCGCTCAAATAAATATCAGCAATACAATCGACTTCAGACTTTTTAGCAATCGACCATACTGGGATACCATGACGAGCAAAGAGATCAAAAAAACGTTCAGGATAATGACCAGTTACTTTGATAGTCACAATTCCTTTGAACCAAATTGGCTTTACTTGTTTCATGATTTCACCTCATTTTTTGTCGTCAGTTGATCCATTTCTAAAGCTGTCAATTTTCCTTCAATTAAAATTTCTGAAGTTAAGAGCATTTTAATAACTAAGTTTGATCCTTTTATATTTAAAAAACCATGTGAAATATTAAGTATGATTTCATTTGTGGTGAAGCGGACGATTCCTTGGTGATTTTCAATATAGACATGAATATCGCCAATCATTGTAATTCGTGGCAATTCCAAATGGGTTGCAACCAACTGGCTGGCCTTAGAGTTTTTGAGTTTTTCAAAAATTGTTCGCAACTTTCGCACGGAATCGCCTCCCTCACTTTTCAAGATATGATATTTGAACAATAAACAGAACTAATCAATTAGAAAAAGCAACCGCTCAAATAAAAAAACTGCATCTGAAGTTGTTAAGTTTACCTTAACAACTTAGATACAGTTTATCTTTATTGATTCGTTATCGATTGTGTGGGTGATACGGGCGTTTTGAGCGGGGTTGGCCGAGTATCTCAGACATGACAATACTCCCTGCCAAACCTTTGTCCGTGAAATACTTATTTAATCCCATCTCTTTTTTCGTGATCACCTTTTTACGACTTGCCGATATTAAAAGTTCTCCTAAATCTTCATGATCCGCTTGCACCTCGTCATCGAGACTACTGATCGTTGATTTAGTAGAAATATTTAAATCTTTTCGTAATTGTTCAAATTGTTCATTTTGTTGACTTTCAAATTGTCGATCGTCCACTTCAAAACGTTCAAATCGTTCACGTTTTGGTTCGTTGACTTGTTTTTGTTGTGAGTAAATATTTCGTTTAGCAGGAGCTTGCTTTTTGGCTTCTTCTTTTTGTTTATCGGAAAAAGATTTAACAATTGAACCTCCTATTACGAAAACAAATGTCAATAGTGGAACGAGTAGATCTAATAGCTCTTCCATCTTGCCACTCCTTTCCGAGTCAATTTTTATTCTTGATCGGAATCATCAGAGATCTTACCGATTGAACCACGCATATCTGTGTCGGCATTAATGTTTTTATAGTTCATATAATCCATCACACCCATATTTCCAGAACGTAGTGCTTCCGCAAGCGCCAACGGTACATCTGCCTCTGCTTCAACAACTTTTGCGCGCATTTCTTCTACTCGAGCAACCATTTCTTGCTCTTGGGCAACAGCCATCGCACGACGTTCTTCTGCTTTCGCTTGAGCAATGTTTTTATCAGCTTCAGCTTGGTCAGTTTGGAGCATCGCACCAATGTTTTTCCCAATATCCACATCAGCAATATCAATCGATAGAATTTCAAATGCAGTACCAGAATCTAAGCCACGATTCAAAACGTTATGTGAGATCGAATCGGGATTTTCTAACACTTTACTATGTGTATTCGAGCTTCCAATAGTACTTACTACACCTTCACCAACACGAGCGATAATTGTATCTTCACCCGCACCACCAACTAATCGGTCGATATTGGCACGTACAGTAATTCTCGCTTTTGCCTTGACTTCGATACCATCCATCGCAATCCCTGAAATAAACGGTGTTTCAATTACTTTTGGATTAACACTCATCTGTACAGCTTCTAGCACGTCACGACCCGCTAAATCAATCGCTGCACCACGTTCAAAACTTAAATTAATATTTGCACGTTGAGCGGCGATCAACGCATTTACAACTCGATCAACATTACCACCGGCTAAGTAGTGGCTCTCCAGCTGGTTTGTCGTCACCTCAACACCCGCTTTATGTGCCTTAATTAACGGATTAATCACACGACTTGGTACAACTCGACGCAAACGCATACCAATCAGGGTGAAAATCCCTACTTTTACACCTGCAGCTAATGCACTAATCCAAAGTGCTACTGGAATAAACGTTAAAATTACAATAATTGCAATTACAATTAAACCAATGATTAAAATTGGAATCAATCCTTGAAACTCATTAACACCTGTACCCATAATTATTTCTCCTCCTCATTTTTGTATTCACTCACAACTACTCTTGCACCAGCAACTGACACAACTTTAACTTCAGTATGCTGACGGATAAATCCACCTTCTGTCACAACATCTATTCTTTCATCATTAACCACAACAGTACCTGCTGGCCTGAGTGGTGTAATGGCCGTACCAATTTTCCCAATTAAATCTTCACGATGATCAGCAGCTGTATAGCCACGATCAGGCGTTTCTTTATCACTTAAGATAATATGTCGGAACAAACCTTTTTCCAAACCAATTCTGCGATATAAGAAAACAGCTGCACCAATTGATATGATTAAAGCAATTAAAATACTGTAACTGAGATGAACTATATTGTATGCCGACAAATATAGCGCCGCAACAATACTGAGCGCTCCAATTCCTCCAACAATACCACCCGGAACAAAGAATTCGAGAATGATCAGACCGATCCCTAGTACAAATAGGACAAGAACTTCATAACCTGCAAAACCAGCAACCATGTGTCCATAAAAGAACAAGATCAATGAGATTAATCCAATTGATCCAGGAACACCAAATCCTGGTGAGTAGAGTTCAATAATTAAACCTAATCCAGCTAGCGATAAAAGAATCGAAACAACGACTGAATTGGTTAAGAAACGTGCAAACTCCTCAGCTGCAGTTGGTTCTATTTCAACGACCTCCGCATTAGCCAAACCGAGTTCTGCCAAAACTTCTGTCCGATGATTGACAGTTCCATTCGAATAACCAACTTCTAAAGCAGCAGTCGGACCTAAAGTTAAGTATTGTCCTTTTGGTGCATTATACTCAGGTAAATCAATTTCTTTATCTGCCATCGCTTCTGCATAAATTCGGTCTCTTCCTTTTGCTTCAGCAGCACTTCCCATTGCTTCACGCCAATACGATTGAGCTTTCTCATCTGCAGCATTGCCATCACTAGTAATGATCCCACTTGCTCCAATTGTTGCTTGTGGATTCATGTAGATATAGTCAGCAAATAGTGAAATATAAGAACCCGCTGATAGAGCTTGGCTTCTTATGTATGCTGTTTTTGGAATGGACACATCTTGAATGATTTCACCAATATTATTTGCCGCATCAACTCGACCGCCTGGTGTATTAATTTCAAATATGATGTGATCAACATTCGCTTCCTCTGCTTCGGCCATTGTTCTTCGAAGGAATGCCTCTAATCCACGTTCTACCTCTTTTTCAATTGGAATCACATGAACTAATTTCCCTCTCCCTTCAGTTTGAGCGCTTACATGCTTGAAAGTTGTCAAGCTTAAGAATAGTAGGAAAATTAAACACAGTAATATGGAACGTTTTTTCATTACACCACCACCAATTCACGTTAATCGTGTCGCTTCAAACTTGAACACTGTCTTTTTAATTATAACATACGCTTGGCAAAAAATCCCCTTATCACTACTCAAATGATAAGGGGATTTTCACTTTTTTTGCTTTTATCGCAGTGCAACTGTCAGTAAGACCCCTACTTCAAAAATTTGAAGTATACTAAGAATTCTAAGTTGGGGGTCAACTGACAGTAGCGGCCCGATTGGTTCTACTAACGATCAGTAGATCACTGATCGAAGTTTCACTTTATCGCAGTGCAACTGTCAGTAAGACCCCTGCTTCAAAAATTTGAAGTATACTAAGAATTCTAAGTTGGGGGTCAACTGACAGTAGCGGCCCGATTGGTTCTACTAACGATCAGTAGATCACTGATCGAAGTTTCACTTTATGATAAATGCTTCTGAACAAGTTGATTGACAACTGCTCCATCTGCTTTGCCTTTTGTTTTTGGCATAAGTACACTCATCACTTTACCTATATCTTTTTTTGTTGTTGCGCCTGTTTCATTAATGGCATCAACAACGAGTTGTTCAAGTTCGGCACTTGATAGCTGTTCTGGCAAGTAAACTTGAAGAAAATCGATATTTTGCTCGGTTTTTTCTACAAGATCAGCACGATCAGCTTGTGTAAATTCTTGGAGGGAATCTTTTAACTGCTTAAGTTCACGAGCTAAAACAGTTAATTCTTCGTCTTTTGTTAATTCATCTTTACCAAGTTTGATCGCTTCATTTTGGATAGAAGCTTTCACCATGCGAATCATACTCAGCTTTTGCTTTTCTTTATTACGCATAGCCGTTTTCATGTCTTGATTCAGAGATTCTACTAATGACATTTCCTTCTTTACACCCTCTTGATAAGAAACCAAAGATTTCTTATATTTAATTACTTACGCTTTCTTGCTGCTTCAGATTTCTTTTTACGTTTAACACTTGGTTTTTCATAATATTCACGCTTACGATATTCTGATAATGTACCTGACTTTGATACATCACGTTTAAAGCGACGAAGAGCATCTTCAAGCGACTCGTTTTTACGAACGCGAGTAGTATTTGACATGCTATTTTCCCTCCCTCCGGAGCATCAACAATTTAAAAGACAAACTACCCAAGTAGCTTTGTCTCTATGATATTATAATATAATGATATTTATAGGTCAACTTTAAGTTTTGAATTAATCATTAACAATTAGCAATGATCATTCAATTTTCACTAGTTTACTAGGTTGTCCAATGACTGCCAAGGGACATTATCTATCTTTAGCTTAAATTTGTTTCCTCTAATAGATATGACAATGTAGACAAGAAATACATTGGTGCTGTTTCTGTCCGTAGAATTCTCGGTCCCAAACGAATCGGTTGAAAATTAGCATCATAAAACTGTTCAATTTCTTTTTCTGTAAATCCACCTTCAGGACCGATAGCGATGGCTATTGATTGACCATGTTTGATTTGCGCTAAGTATGTTTGAAGCTTTTTTGTTGAAACGGTACGAGTTGTTTCCTCATAAGCAACAAATTTATGCTCAAAATTCTTCGTACTTGTAAGTATTTGCTGCATCGAATGCGGAAGCTCAACCGTAGGCAGGATCGTGCGATGCGACTGCTCTGACGCTTCTTTAGCTATCTTTTGTAATCGCTCTACTTTTTTAGCTTGCTTTTTCCCATCCCACTTTACAATCGATCTTGCACTATTAAAAGGGATAATTGAATCAACACCTAACTCCGTTGACTTTTGGACAATCCATTCCAATTTGTCACCTTTAGGCAAACCTTGGATCAACGTGATTTGTATCGGTAATTCAACCTGATCGTCCAAGCGTTCCAGTTTAGACAAATAGACTTGTTGATCATCAATCTGATCAATTATACAGAGGTATGCATGACCTGATGGATGATTGCAAATAATTTGATCCCCTGGCTTCATTCGCATCACATTAGCGATATGATGATAATCATCGCCTACAATCGCCAACTCATTTTCTCCCCAATACTCTTCATTGATAAAATATCTTTGCAATTTATGTCACCTCAATCAATTTAAGCTGGTTTTTTAGCAACAATTAAGATCCAATCTTTCATTTGATTTGTTTCAATAATTTCAAAACCAGCATTGATTAAAGCTTGTTTAACATCTGTTTCTTTTGCTTTAATAATTCCTGAAGTTATAAATAAACCACCTGGTTTTAGTCTTTCAAACGCATCTGTTTCAAAGCGCATTATAATTTCGGCCAATAAGTTAGCAACGATTAGATCTGGCTTAACTGTGACATGATCCAATAAATTATTTTGCTTAACGGTAATCTTACTACTGGCTTTATTTAGCTTGATATTTATTCCTGCTGCTTTAACAGCAACTACATCAAGATCATATCCATAAACATGATCGGCACCTAGTAAAGCTGCTGCAATACTAAGTACCCCAGAGCCTGTTCCAACGTCAATCACAGTTTGACCAGCTTGCAAATATTCTTCAATCGCTCGGATTGACAAGATTGTTGTTGGGTGTGTTCCAGTTCCAAATGCCATCCCTGGATCTAGTTCGATCACCAATTCATCAGCAGATTCTGGAAGATAATCTTCCCATGTTGGAGTGATCGTAATCTTTTCTGAAACTTGAATCGGTTTATAGTACTTTTTCCATGCGGTTGCCCATTCTTCTTCATTTACTTCACTAAGAGTAATCTTGTTTTGTCCAATGTCAATGTCGTAAACGAGCAACTGGTTGATGGCTTCCTTTATTTGTTCAACAGCTTCACCTAAAAAACTATTCATTGGTAAATACGCCTTTAAGTAAACCCCTTCAGTAGGATAGTCCATCGGATCCAGCTCATAGATTTCGCCTAGTTGGTCAGATCTTTCTTTATGAAAATCGTCTGCATCTTCAATGACAACACCACTAGCTCCCGTTTCATGTAAAATATTTGAGATCAGCTCAATTGCTTCATTTGTTGTATGAATACAAATTTCAGACCATTTCAAATTGATCACTCTTTTCTCAGGTTAAATTAACTTGCAATTAATCATTCTTAAAGGCACGCTTTACTCGACTAAAAAATGAATCTTCCGTTTCATCTGTTGGCTCATTTCCGCTTAAGTCATTAAATTCTCTAATTAATTCTTTTTGCCGCTCTGTAAGATTCGTCGGTGTAATCACACGAATACGGACATTTTGATCACCATGACCATAACCACGTACATTCGGTACCCCTTTTCCTCTTAACCTAAACGTTTTACCCGTTTGAATACCTGCAGGGATCTTCAGTTTGACTTTTCCGTGGACAGTTGGCACTTCAATCTCATCACCCAAAGCAGCTTGAGCAAATGTAATCGGCATATCACAGAAAATATCATCCCCATCTCGTTGGAAAAACTCATGTGGTCTTACTTGAACAACAACGTAAAGATCACCAGCAGGACCACCATTTACGCCCGGTTCACCTTTTCCAGCGACACGAATTTGTTGACCATTATCGATACCAGCAGGGATTTTAATATGAATTTTCTTCTGTTTTTTAACTGTACCTTTACCATGACATGTCGTACATTTTTCTTTAATTTCTTTTCCACTTCCACTACAGTGGTGACAGACGCGTTTATTAACTACACGCCCAAATGGAGTGTTTTGTTCCATATTTAATTGACCGCTACCATGACAATGCCTACACGTTTCAGGTTTTGTTCCTGCCTTGGCACCAGAGCCCTTACATGTATCACATTTTTCCTCACTCGGAATTGATATATCCGTTTCTTTACCAAAAATCGCTTCTTCAAAATCTAATGTCATCGTATATTGAAGATCATTACCTTGTCGTGGGGCATTCGGATCGCGTCTGCCTCCACCACCAAAGAACATATCAAAAATATCACCAAAACCACCAAAGTCTTCAGCACCAAAACCACCTCCGCCAAAGCCTTGTCCTTGAGAAGCTGCATGACCAAATCGGTCATATTGTGCTCTCTTTTGTTCATCACTTAAGACCTCATAAGCCTCTTTTACTTCTTTAAATTTATCCGCTGCATCAGGCTCCTTATTAACGTCTGGATGATATTTACGGGCTAGTCTTCGATACGTTTTTTTAATCTCTTCTGGTGTAGCATCTTTATTAATCCCCAGTACCTCGTAATAATCACGTTTACTCATAAAGGCCATCACTCCCATCTCTTTTTCTGCATAAAAGTAATCATATCATTAATTTGAATCACTAGACAATAGTTGACCCACAATTAATTGAGATAGGGGGAGGTGACTAACCTCCGTCCCTCTCACACCACCGTACATACGGTTCTCGTATACGG
>NZ_BAABDL010000136.1:0-16836 GCF_039539605.1 Amphibacillus indicireducens
ACCAGATGGTAAAATTTAACTCACAGTTTGAGCAAGTAATATGCATTTAAATAAATTTACTCTTCATAGCTAAATGCATTGTAACCAGCTTGACAGAGTCCGTTTCGAATTTTGAACCCTTATCACAACAACCGCTTTTGAATGCGGTTCCAGTGCTTTTGTAATGGTTTGTATACCTGGACATCTACAGATAACGATTCCATCTCTTTCTGTGCTTTTAAGGCATATGTAATAAAATTACCATGTCTTTTACCTTCTTCATTACCAAGATGAGTATATAATTTATAAAGTTCTTGATATTTGGTCTTTCGTTTATTTTTTAAAGTTTGATTTCTAACAACCCGTGCCTTTCGATAGGCTCTACTATAATACTTAAATAAACTCTTTTCTCTCAATCTTATTACTTTACCATCGAAAGTAAATCCTAAATAATCTAATAATGCATCCTTATCTTCCTCGTTCTTGATTTGATTACTAGAATAGCTTAGTAACTGGGTTTTATCAGGATGGACAACTAAATCTTCGTGCCTTTTAATTATTTTTAAAACCTTTTCTTGTATATAAACTGGTTTTTTGTTATTTGGTATTACAATGATAATATCGTCTGAATACCTTCTGTACAAACCACCATAATTCTTTACTAGTGAATTGATCTCATAATCAACATCAATTAACCGTACATTAGCACATACACCACTCATGCTCGAACCTTGTGGTATGCCTTGTGATTTACTATACTTAAGATTCTTTTGTTTAAATTGTCGAAATTCTTTAGGTGACATTATTCTTTTTAATGTATTATTTCTTATTAATTCATTCATTTTCTTACGACCATATTTATTTAACAGAAAAGCTTCTATTGCTTTTTGTTCAATATAAGTAAATTGAGTAATACTTTTTAATACTTTATAAAAGTCATCTGGCAATGAGTGAATTCCCATTACTTTTTGAATTGATCGCTTTAATTCCACGTGGCCAATATGGTCGAAAAACTTTCGTAAATCCATAGATATTATTAATGCTTGATCTTGCATTAAAATAAACTGAAAGATTTCTTTTGCAAAGTTAATATTACTTAATCCATGTTTATTAGTTCTATAGGCAATTGATACATCATCTATTCCCTTTGTATCGGCATAATCGTTGTAATAACCATTGAGGATTTCACCATAATACTTGTAAATCATACTGTCTTTATGCGATGCATAATATATATCGCGTACTTTTTCATGTGGTATTTTATAACCCAGCTCGTGATTAAATCCAAATCTAGTAAAATTCATAGGGAAATAAATAAATGGCAAAAATGAGTGACTATTAATCCAATCGGGGTTAGTAATGTTTTTCTTAAGATGGTTAAAATGTACAGAGGTATCAAAGTGCGGATAAAATTTCCTTTTAAACTTTTTAGGATCTATTTCGACATTATATGAAGAGCTGGAGAGGTCATGTAATTTGGACCTATTACTTTGATTTCTGTTTGACATCAAATATACCTCCCAGCATACACAAATATAAGCATCCATTAAGGAGCTGGTCCAGTTAGATCACTAATAGTCTACTATATAGTTAGAGAAATAGTTACCTTAACTACACAGAAAGGAAATGATTCGAGAATGATAAGACATCTTCACTGCTTGTTTAAGATTAGTAGCGAGATATTCATTATATTCTGCGAGAATGTCGAGTTCATATATGAAGTTGACATTCGTTCACGTCCTTCCCTCTCACCATGATTGTGGAGGAACTTAAGTAATTACCTAAGCAGTACTATTATACCATAACATGTTTTTTATGGTAGTGAATTTTTTGATAGCTATCAATTTTTATATCCAAGATGCAATTTATTGTAGTCACTATCTATCTATTCTGAACAGACCTAAACCAATTCATCATTATATTAAGGAAGGGTGTATGAAATTCATACACCCTTCCTTAATAATCGCTTTTTATAAATATTTATAATTACCTTTAATTCCTCGACTAATTCATTACTACATCTGGTTATTAACTATTCACCTCATTTAACACATCATCAATATTTGTTGCGACAATATATCTAACATCTTCTCCAACAGCTTTAAAATGTTCCACTCCACAATCTATTTTCTTTTCCTCAGCCGTCCGATAGCCTGCTGTACGTAAGGTACCCTTTGTTTCCGTGACAAAGTAGAATTTCTCTTTTCCTGCATCATTAATTAAAATCGCCCAGTCTGGATTGTAACTGCCAAGGGGTGTTGGTATTTTGAACCAAGTGGGTAGCTTTACATAGACCAAGACATCTTTATTTGTTTCTAGCTTCTCTGCAAATTCTCTTTCTACCGTACTATCATACACGACATAATCATAGACACTTTTTTCACTCGTTAATAAATTATCATTTAGGTAACCAGATACTTCCTTGTCTTCGAATAACTCCTGGGCATAGTAGCTTTTGTTTCTTGCTTTTGAATATTTAATTCCATCAACAATAAAGTTTTCTTTCACAGAGTTAATAATATCTGCCATTTCCTGCATGTAAATTTGCGGGTTTAATTCAAAGGCATCTAATGTGTTACTACGAATTAAAATATCAATTATCGTTCTTCTCGTTAAGTCTGTTGCATTTTGTAAGTTAGTAACAACATCAGGTAGGTTCTCTAGTTCTACCTTGTTAAGACTATACTCTCGACTACTGCCCGTTTCTTTAGCGACGATTCCCCCTTGTTTAATACCAACAAGGGCATTCAGCTGTGAAATCCTCCGTTGAGTTTTCGTTAATGTTTTTTCAATTTCTACTAAACATTTTTCAATTAATTCTTCAGATGAAAAGTCTACTTGATAAACTGTTTTATATTTAATCTTATCCCACAGTTCTTTAAATTCAGGACTTAAAAATCGTTCTTTATTAAGTGATACATCTTCCTTTTCTTTTGCTTTTTTAATTTTTACGCCTTCAATCGTTTTCTTTGTTCGTGCAATAATTTTCTCTTTATGATCTGCATACTCAACTGGAACTTCTAATAGATTATGATCTAGTGCTTTCTTTAATTTCTCTAGAACTTTTCCATCTTTTGCGATGTATGCTCGTTCTTTAAAACTTTGTACGATTGCTTTTGATGCTTCAATTCCTAACCGTTGCTCTTGATTGTCTTTTACAATGATAATATTCGCAAACGAATGCTCTTCAATGTAACCAAACCTAATCCCAGCATCTTCTTCATATTCTCTTTGCAATGTATTACAAAATACATCGTAGGACTCGTTAGCGATAACGGTAAGTGTATTAATATCAAATCCGTGTTGTCTTTTACCAT
This sequence comes from Amphibacillus indicireducens, assembly GCF_039539605.1. NCBI lineage: Bacteria > Bacillati > Bacillota > Bacilli > Caryophanales > Bacillaceae > Amphibacillus > Amphibacillus indicireducens. The sequence goes on from NZ_BAABDL010000136.1 coordinate 3,297, forward strand.
CTTGATTAACAGCTAGTCTTAAGCCTCTACCAATCTCTTGTCTTTTCTTTATGTCACTGTATGTTTCATTTAGTGTACAAATTTGAAAGACGTTCGGGTTATCCCAACCTTCCCTTAAAGCAGAGTGAGAGAAAATAAACTTTAATTTACTATCAAACGATAATAAGCGTTCTTTATCTTTCATAATTAGTTCATATGCATAATCATCACTTGCTGAATTTCCTGTACTTGTCTCCACAAATTTAACGCCTGTTCTCCCTGCTTTATCTTGAGAAAAATAGCCATGATGAGCTTCTTGTGTGTATCGATCGAGGTCATCTATATTTTCCCTTAATTCTTTATATTCATCTTCCATGATGATTTTTTGAAGTAATTCCTCAAACAGGAGGGCATATTTACCTTTATTATAAGTTCCATCGTCATTATAGATTCGATAATTATCTACACGATCGAGGAAAAATAAAGATAGCACCTTTATGCCTCGTTTATTTAATGTAAGTTCTTTATTTAAATGTGCTCGTATAGTGGATTCAATCTGCAATCGTTTATAGATATTTTCATCAATACCACCAATATGATTATCTAGGGTAAGAATATTTGGCCTAGCAGTAAATTTCACGATGTTTTTTTCAGCGTTTATTTCAGACACTTGAAAACCATTATAGACGTCACGATTGCCAGATAGTTCATATAGGTCATCGCCATGCTTAATCCGCATCGTCATTCTTCTAATGCCTGAATTAAACTTTTTATCAATCTCAACATCTGCATAAATACCAGATTTAGGATTACCTGTCTTGATTAAACGAATATATGCATCTTCATAGTTATCCTCTTCTTCAAAGCTAACAACTTCAATTTGTTTAACAAGTTGTAAATCATGAGCATCGACAGCGTTTAATCGATACACAACATTCTTTGGTTTTATATGCGTTGCCGAGTACTTGATGCAGCACAATGGATTTAAACTAGCAATCGCTTCTCGAGATTTCTTCGTGTTCGCAGTACTTTGAGGCTCATCGATAATAACAATTGGATTTGTTTCTTGAATTAGTTCAATTGGTGCTCTACCTTCTGGTCCTCTATCATTCGCTCGATGAATAATATTCGCTTTATTTAATGCCTCTTTATTACCAAAACTACGATTAAATGCTTGAATGTTAATAATCATGATATCTATATGATCTGCCGTAGCAAAACTATTAATCCGACTTAAATCATCACTATCATAAACAAAGTAATCATACACTTCATTAGAGTAAATCGAATTCATATGAGATTCCGTCGTTTTTAAACTGTGATGAATACCCTCTTTAATCGCTAAACTTGGTACAACAATAACGAATTTTTTAAAGCCATATTTTTTATTTAGTTCCATCATTGTTCGAATAAAGACATATGTTTTTCCTGTTCCTGTTTCCATATCTACTTCAAATTCTAAATAAGGACTTTCTTCAAGCACTTCACTTTGCTTCAGTCCATTTTTTTCTTGTACTTCCTGCAAATTAATTAGCAAATCTTCATTTGTTAGCTCTAATTTGTTTCCAATTCCGATTGTTGATTCATCCGTAGTCATCTGGGCTGATGCAGGAGCAACTGTAAAATTGGCTTCCTTTGGTGTTTGCCCTTTAAATAAGTCAACAACTGCATTGATTGCGTCTAGTTGATAATCTAGTTCTGAATTAAATTGTAATTTTAAAGACATTATATACTCCTTTCTACAGCGTAATAAATGATTCTTCAGCGAGTCCTGCTGATCGTAATGTTTCTTTTACATTCGTTTTATCTGTATCTGAACTAAACCCTTCATCTCTAAATATCGCTCTAAATTCTTGCTGATTATTTTCGTCTTTAATTTCAATCATCTTTTCTGCGACTGCTATATCAATGTTATCTGCCAAACAGATCATTAAAAATCCATAACCAATTGAATAAATAGTTTTCCCTTTTATATCAATTTCTTCTACTGGATAAGTTAAATCTAAGCCCATTTTTAACATCATCTCATAAACGACATCTTCTTCCGTTCTACTTGGAACATAAGGAGTTAAGGCATCTTCTATAGCTTCTTGAACGTTCTCATACTTACCTGGATTCCATTCTTTTATATTAGATGAGTCTAGTTTGAACAGTTTAAAACCGATATCGAGTTCATCAGGGTGTTTCATTACTTTTTGTTCTTCTTCACTTGCCGAATCATACTTTTCTTTTAGTTCTGCTTTAACCTTTTCACCAGCACGTCTTATTCGTTCTTTACCCAGCTCAGCAATGGTTTCATAACCCGCTTTGGATGCTTCTGACCCTTCATCTGTCTCTTCAGGCAATTGAATCATAATAAACTTTCTATTTCCTCCATCTTTTATGTTTAGATTCATGACTGCATGGGCTGTTGTAGAAGAACCTGCAAAGAAATCTAAAATTATATCATTATTATCACTACTGGTTTGTATTAATTGTTTTATTAAGCTTACTGATTTAGGTGATTCAAATATTTTAAATCTAGTATCAAATAAATCGGATATTGCTGCTTGTCCTCTATCTGTGAAATATGAATTCTCTGTGAAAATGGTTTTTAACATCTTAACTGAACCTTCTGCATAATTTTTTCTGTATACTTTCCAATTTTCGTTAACTTTTCGTACTTCAAGATGCTCTATATCATTTGCTACTTTTTTTCTATCCCATGTCCAGCATCCCTTATATCCATCGTTCCATATAGGGTAGATAGCTATATAACCTTGCTTGTTTTCCAAAGAAAGTCTATGGGATTCTGGATGATAATAAATCGGAAAGTATAAATTAGGGCGGTTATGCTTTCCAAAATCCCTATGGGTATTTCTTAATTCTAATAATCTATATTTATTATTTTTATTATCAATTTCAGGATATTCTTTTTCTATTTGCGACTCGTCTTTTGCAATAGAGAAAGCTCCTACTGGCAATTCAGATTTTGAATAAACCAAAATATATTCATGATTAGTTGCAAAATATTTATCTTGGGACCTTCCCCTTGGATTACACAAGACAGTTATTTGAGTAATAAAATTAATTTCTCCAAAAATCTCATCGCAGACTTTCTTTAAATTGGTTACTTCGTTATCATCTATACTGATAAAAATAACCCCATCATCTTTTAGTAAATTTCTAGCTAATCTCAGTCTTGAATACATCATATTCAACCAATCTGTATGATATCTTCCACTATACTCTCTATTCGTTGTAGTAGCATTACCTTCACTATCAACTTGCCCCGTGATTTTTTTGTAGTTTTGGATGTTATCTTTAAAGTTATCCTTGTATACAAAGTCGCCACCTGTATTATAAGGTGGATCGATATAAATCATCTTGACTTTGTTAAAATAAGACTTTTGAAGAAGTTTTAATACTTCAAGATTGTCCCCTTCAATGTATAAGTTCTCTGTTTCATCCCAGTTTTTACTTTCTTCTTTCGCTGGGCGTAACGTTCCCGTCGATGGTGTTTGTGATAATCTCAGTGCTTCTCCTTTACCGTTCCAGACAAAGCGGTAACGTTCGTCTGAATCGTCGACATACTCACCAAGTATTTGCTTTAATTTTTCAAAGTCAACCTTTCCATCTGTGTTTACTTCTGGGAATAATTCGACTAACTTTTCGATGTTCTTATTTTCTATGTTTAATGATTCGCCATTTAAATGAGACATATTAACCCTCCATTTGCTTTCGTTCTTTTTCTAATTTTTTTATCTTCATATTTAATTCCATCTTTTTATTAAAGTGATTTTCACGCTTTAACTTGCCTTTTAGTGTGGCAATCTCATGTTCAAGCATTTCTATTTGCTCTAATACTTCTTCACTGTTTTCTGTTTGTTTGATATTTCTGCTTGCTAAATTAAATTTAATAATTGCTTGAATATAATCATTGTAAAACGTGAAGAAATCACTTTTCCTTAAGCTTAGATAATTTACTTGCTCGATAAATATTGAATCGCTATCGACAAATCCAGTTTGATATACTTTTTCTAAGATAATCTTTTGCTCATCTACTAGATTGTCTCTTTGATGTGCCCCGAAAAAATTATACTGATTATTAAGTTTTCCAATGAGGATGATTGGATAAGGAATGGCTTCCATGATTAATGTTGCAATCTTTTCAACTGCCTCCGACTCTCTCAACTCGACAAGGAAAATTGATACTTCTTCATAAGTCCTCGTTTCATCTTTATAGGTTGGAATATTTGTGTTCTGTCTTGTTAATTGAGCATATAGAGTAATACGCTCAATTCCTTGGGTAAAAATATTTTTTTCAGTCGTTTTTAAATTACCGTGAGTGTAAAATTGTTTTTTCGGAATGAACTGTTGATAAACACATTCTTTAGGTAGATTCAATGATTCTAACAAGTTTCATCACACCTTTTTAGGAATCTAATATTAAGAAACTAATGAGCTCAAAGTCCTCTAGTCCATCAACATTTTCCGCGACAATACTTGTACCGCCTTTCTGGAATAGAGTCGCAATCCCTAGTTCTTCCTTACGCCCGACAATTTCTTCGATTGCTTTTTCAAGTAATGAAGAATAGTGGCTCATGTCACTTCCGTAATTCGTTGAATGATTAAATTTCGTAATCAATTCGGTATCCAACTTGTCATTGTTATGACTCGTTTTTTTGTAGAAATCTAGTAATTGTTTACCTTTGTCATAAGATATTTTAATTTCCTGATCATTCGTTACGTATATCAAGTAATAAGGATGGAGCGGATTTTTCTCCAAATTATTTATTTCTCCTGATACTTGCTCTAATAAGAAAATGACCCCTGCTTCAAGTTCATCTTCAAATTGTTGAGGTATTCGAGCGATAGAGTAGAGTCCAGATGGGCTTTGCTCTAACCTTTTCCGATTGTTTTTTAAGTATCCAGTTAAATCAACCCTAAAATCACTAAAGCTTAAGTCTGTTATCGAGATTCCTCCTGAAATATCTTCTAAATCAACGACTTCTTCTCTTAATTTCTTTAGCTGATTCTTTCTATAAAGCAAGTCTCTCATTTCCTTCGATTGATTTTTTTCTACTGGGTTTTCTTCACCTGTTGCCGACACATCTACTAATACCATTCTACCTTTGACTCGTTGTTCTAAATTAATATATTCATCTAAATCCTGGGTTGGCCAGAAGTTTACGAGTTGGATACGTTCATTTTGAGAACCAATTCGGTCTACTCTACCAAAACGTTGAATAATTCTCACTGGGTTCCAATGGATATCATAGTTTATTACAAAATCACAATCCTGTAAGTTTTGTCCTTCTGATATGCAATCTGTTGCAATGAGAATATCTATTTCTTCATCCATATTAGGAAATACTTTATGTGCTTCTTTGGATTTTGGCGAAAATAGCGTTAGAACTGTATTAATGTCGTTAAATTTTATTTGATTTTTATATTCAGCTGGCACTTCTAACGTTGACTTGTTTGTGCCGCTTCCAACAACTAAAGCCGTGTTCATATTTAAAACTTTCGCATGAATAGCAAGGTTATCATACAAATACTTTGCAGTGTCAGAAAATGTTGTAAATATTAGCACCTTACGATTTCTGTCATTGATAGGATTCAAGAGTTTCCGAGATATCGTATCTTTCAGCATATTTAATTTACTATCTTTTTCAGGCTCAATACTTTTCCCCATAGCTAGTAATTCATCTAAGATTGCTTGATCCTCTTCAAGCTCCTGCTTCCACTTAATCGTATCTGTATCTTGAAGCAATACTTTGACTTTGTTTCCAACAAGTAAGTCTTCAAAAAGAGTGTCATCTGGATCGATATCTAAAATTGACACGTCTTCTGCTGAACTACTCGTTGAATAATCTGCTTCATGTTTTTCAATTGCTTGGATCATCTGATTTACTTGTTCCAATATTTTTGACAGAGTTAATGTAAAAGAGTGAACAGAGCTTTCTAGCCTCTTTAAAATATTTACTCGCATTAAATGGATTAAACTAGTTTCTCTATCTCTCTGGCGAAATAGACCTTGACCATCTTTAACTTCCATATCATATTTCCTTTCATACTCGGAAAGTTTATGGTTGTAAACATATTTTAATGGCGAGTAGATGGCTAAGTTCAGTTTATTTATCGTATTATTTACCTCCGATATGTCAGGGAAAATAGCATCTTCATCGATTTTGCTATATTTATTCATTGGCTTTAGTCGTTCTGGAAACGAACCTATTTCCTTAATATCATAATATTTTTCAATATGTTTTCTCGATCGTGCAATTGTTAGTGTATCGAGTATTTTGAAATAATCCATGCTCATCATGTCGACAAACTTTTCTGTCGTTCTTTCATCTTCTGATAAATTAGCCCATTGGTTAAATATCATCTGTGCATTTTTAAGTGTGTGATCAATGCTGTTTATACCTATTTCTTGAAGCGCTTGATCATTTTCCTCTGTAATAAAGGCAATCTGATTTTTTATGTCATTCATTCTGTTATTGACTGGAGTTGCTGATAGCATGAGCACTTTAGTTTGAACGCCAGATTTAATGACATCTTCCATTAGTCTTTGGTATCTTGTTTTACGATCTTTAACTGGAGGATTATTTCTAAAGTTATGTGATTCATCAATAACGACTAAATCATAATTTTCCCAGTTCAATGTAGATAAGTTAATATCTCCTGAATATCCACCTTCTCTACTTAAGTCTGTATGGTTTAATACGTCATAACTAAAGCGATCATTAACGAAAATATTTCTTTTATCATTCATCGTATAAACGAGCCAATTATCTCTCAGCTTTTTAGGGCAAAGTACAAGAACTCGATAATTTCTCAGTTCATAATATTTTATTATCGCTAGCGCACTAAATGTTTTTCCTAAACCCACACTGTCTGCAATAATACAGCCATTAAAGTTTTCCATCTTTTCGATTGCACCTAACACGCCATCTTTTTGAAACTGATAAAGCTTGTTCCAAATTAGCGTCTCCTTAATTCCAGTCTTCTCTTTTACAAGTCGGTCATCGGTAAGTTCGCTTAAATAATCATAGAAAATATTATATAGGGTGAGAAAGTAAATAAACTCAGGCGGGTTTTCTTTATGTATAATATTTAAATTTTCCATCACTAAATCTGTTACATCTTCTAATTCACTATCACTGTTCCAAATGTTTTCGAAAGCTTGTAGCATTCCAATTGTATGCTCTCCATAAAAAGCATTGATTGCTTCCATTCTAGTCGAAGGGACGATACCTAAGCTATCCGCGGTAAAATCAACCGATCCATTCATTGCTACAGTATCGTCCTTGTTCTCTATATGCATAAGTCTTGGATAAGCAGGATTTCTTTCTTTGAATGATTTGAATGTTGCTTTTTCCTTTATCCATTCCGCACATTCTTTTGCGATAGAAGACTGCGTCATTTCATTTCTAAGCTTAATTTCAAATTCAGTGCCAAAAACATTATTATTTTTGTCGATATAAAATTCTTTCATTTCCTGCTTCTTTGAAACAAATGTCGGCTCTGTGAAAACAAATCTAAACTCATCAATCTTGGAAAGTTCCTTTTTCAACTTCTCAAAAGCAAATAAAGTAAAGCTGGAAGAAATCATACTTATTTTACTATTTTTTTTGCTATACTCTTTTATTTCATCGACCATTTTATAGGTCTTATTATCGATAAATTTAGGTGCTTTCAAGATGCAAACCTCCATATCATGTATTAAAGCGGGAACAAACTAAAAAGTCTATTGAATAAAGTCTCCTCTTGATTTTTGCTTTTCTCTTAGTTGGTTAAAAAAGTTCTCCACTCTATGTTTCCCGACGCCGTTGTATTTCCCTATAATAAGTAATTCCTTTGGTAGATCACGAACTTTATAAATGCTATCTTCTTGAAGTTGTTTAATTAGACTAGGGCTACCTGTAAACTCATCTGTATTAATAGCTATTTCTCCTAATATTTCTGTAACAACGATTTCTTTTGACTTATAAAATAAAAATAATTCGCCTGGTCGACTTTGAATTAATTTTCTTCTTCTAATTTCTTCTGCGACAAATTGCTTTAACTCTTCAAAAAATAACTTCGAGTGAGACTCAGAATAGTATGTAGTTCTCTTATGGAGTCCTTCTAGTGAATTAGGTAACTCACTCATCAGTCTCGCTTGTTGGTCCCCACCTAAGCGAACTAAGAATCGTTCTGACTCTTCAAAACGCTGTGGTAATAAAAAAGCATCTCTTAAAAAATATGGTATGTCTATTGAGTCATCTCCATACGTTATCGTTCTAACAGGAATAAAACCTGGTGCTTCATCTATTTCCTTAGGTAGGAGATTACTTTGTTCACTTGTCAGATCATCAGAAATATTTCTTTCATCAGCGTTATTTGTTTTTAGAGTTTCATTTCTTGTTTTACTTAGCTGATCCCGCTCAAGAGATTTTTTCAATAGATCTTCAATTTGTTTAAATCTTAACGCCATTTCTTCTAGGCCATATGTATGGTCTCGGTTCATTAAAGGATCAACATAACTTGGCACTTGCATATCATGCAGACCATAAACTTCTACAAACCATTTTACAATTAAATAGATATGCTCCCAGGCAGTAAGTGATTCAGAAAACCTAAATTGGCGTGCATCATGAGATGCCATATTTCCTGATTTTCTAACTTGATGTAATGAATGTTTTACTTCATCAGATAATAAGCCTTGTTCGTCAAGAACGCGAATCCTCTCAATGATTGGCAAATATGGTTCACTAGGTAAATTTTCATGAAACATAACCTTTTCGAGTAACACTTCAATAAAAGTTCGACTATGAGTCAACATTGAACGCGGACTACTATAAATTACGTTTTCTAATTCTTTAAGGGTTCGAGCGAATTCCTTTGACATAGGCTCTAAAAATTCATAAAAATAATTGTCTATCATAATAGTTCCTCCCCGATAGAGTTATATTATATTAGCAACAACTAGTTACAGAGCTTACATAACAAATATTAAACTTCAATTAAACTTCGATTTTTGTCATCTTTTATTTTTTCATCTAATTATATTGTACCACTAATGCCCATAAATTCCACAAAGTTATCAGACTTTTACCACAGTAACTTTAGTATTTTGTCGTTTTATAGAATTAGAACGTACTGAGTTTATAAAGATTAATAAATTGAGTGAACAAGCACAATAAAAAAGACAACCTCCATCTTTCAAAGGTCATCTTTTTCTTACCCCTATTTAATGATCTTCACCTTATCATCAATTCGTTCATATCTAACAAATTCCTCATTGTCTGGTGATATGCCGATTGATTTGAAGACGCCGACAAATTGATAGCGATTAAAGCCTAGGTTGTCTTTATATTTTGCAAAGACGACTCTTTCTAGGCCCGCTTCAATTTCTTCTAAGTAGTTGGCGCTTCTTTCTTTAACTGTTTCTTTGTCGACGTGAGATTCATCTATATATGACCAGTCTTTTGCTAAAATGTTTAGCCAGCCGGCTGCTACTGATTTTGTCGCGCCATTTTCAATGATTGATAGTTTCGGACACCATAAGCGTGTCTTTTCCGACATCTTCACGAAAACGCGCTAAAAGCCTTTATAGTTTTTGCCGAAGACTGTATTGGTAATATCTTTGATGTATCGGAATGGGATGTCGTCATAGATTGATAGATAGTCTTGATTTTTTAGTTCGTTTAATTCTTCTTCGTAAGTTTTCCACACCAGCGTTGTTTCTGTAGCTCGCTCCTCGATGATAGAAACGATTTCATTAATCCGCTCATTAATTCCTTCGATCGATTCAGTTGCATCAATTCTTAAGCACAAAAAGTCATTGATCGATTCTTCGCTGACAGCAGAAATAATATCATCCATCCGAAGCTTGTCTTCTTCTACATTGTCTTTATGGTGCGCCTCGTCTACTTCGATGCCTATATGTAGTTGCGGAAAGTACAGGTCCATTAATGCATGTGAGCCGTTTTGTCGCTTAACATATTGTTGACTGACAGGCTTTAGATTCATGTTATTTAGCTTGTGCCATATAGCTGTTAAAATATAATTTACGTAGTCTTTTCGTTTTGTGCGTGAAAAAGTTTTGACTAAGTAGTCTCGTTTGTCCATTATGATCACCCTGATTTTCTTATGAGGTGTTTCGTTGTTAGCATTCTTAGTGAAACAGTTAATGTCGACTTGAAACGCTCATTTAAATTTATAAATTGATTTTTGCTGATAAGCATACTGCGTTTGTATGACTATCAGCCGATTGTTTTTGTTAATTTATAAGTTATTATATCATGAATTATGGTTCGGACATTTTTTGAATTTTCGTCAGTGAAATTGTCCGAAGTGGGGCAATTACGGACAATTTCTTTCAATTTTGACGCCAAAAAGTCCGTAGTGGTATTAATTACGGACTTTTTTCTGTTTTTAAGAGTACGAAATGTCCGAAGTTAGGCGATTGCGGCTGCATGATGCACAACCTACGCAACAAAAAAATTAATTCTCTAAATAAATGGCATAAATGTATGACAATGTGGTACAATGATGTTAAAGGAGTGATGAGCTTGACTACAATATCGGTTAGACTAAACGAACAAGAAGCAAAAATCTTTGAAGAATACGCAAAGTTAAATGGAGTCGCTTTATCAACTTTATTCAAAAAAACACTCGAAGAAAAAATGGAGTTAGATTTTGATCTTAAAGCAATCCAAGAGTATGAAAATGAAAAATCAGATGAGACTTACTCTCATGAAGATTTGAAAAAAACATTAGGTTTGTAGATAATGAAATATCAAGTCGTTTACACAAAAAAAGCAATTATAAGTTTAAGCAAGATAGATCGTTCTCAACAAAGACTTATAGTATCTTGGATAGAGAAAAATTTAATCAATACAGATAATCCAAGAGCATTAGGGAAAAGCTTAAAAGCTGATTTAAAAGAATACTGGCGCTATCAAGTAGGGAATTATCGAATTTTAGCAGATATCAATAATGACCAAATAAAAATCATTATTTTTAATATTGGACACAGAAAAGATATTTATTCATGAAAAGCATGCTCAAAAAATAGAGTAAAAAAGATGATCTTGATTATCAATCAGATCATCTTTTTCATTATCCCTATTTAACAATCGGCAGCCAGCCTGGATTGCCTTGAACATATTCCCACATTGCGTCTGGGAAGGCTAAGTCATCTTTATCCTCTGGTCGGATTTCTGTTCGGATTGTGTCTTCTTTGCCTGTTCTCACTTTCTCGATCCAGTCTGGTTCGGCAATCAGTTCTCTACCAATCGCAAGGAGTGGTAGGTTGAGTTCTTTGATTGCTTCAAGTGCGTTGTCTGGGGTTTTGATTGCGCCGACGCCGATTACTGGTGTGTCTGGGCCGACTGTGTCGATAATTGTTTTCAGGACTGGTGTTTGATCTTCCGGGTTACGGATTGAGCTTTGCATGTAGTGCCCGGTTGAGACGTGGATATAGTCGAGTTCTTTTTCTTTTAGTTTTGTTAATAGAGCTATTGTATCGTCAAGTGTAATGCCCGATTTAAATGTAAATGGTTCAAAAATATTATGATTTAGAATTGATGGATAGATCGTAAAATTTATACTGTTTAAATTCAAAATCATGGTTTCTCGCAGGGTCGACCAGGTTTCACGTGTCTTAATCAGTCCATTATCAGTCTAAAATCAATCAATATTAGCGGTATTAGCTCTTTATCGGTCCAATATCGGACCAAATCGGCATTTATCGGTCCAATATCGGCTCAGTTATAAGTCCATTAACTCATTATTGGTTCAGGCTTTATACAATTAGTTGAGTTTATAATGACTAGCTCTTGCTCTACCTTTTAATATAATAATCTTCTCATCCCTTAAACGTTTTAAAATGCGCTTGCTACTCGTAGATGAAAACCCACATAATCTTTCTACATCTACTCGAGTAATTGAACCGTTTTTTTCCAAATAATCAATGATCATTGCTTTAGCTTGTATCTCATCAAAATCTTTATCTTTTGTATATTCAACACTGTCATCTAAACTCTCGTATACTCTATGAGTAAACATATATTTATTTCTTTTTTCCCTTTGTAGGATATTTCTTTTTTGACACAATTTATTTAAAACATTTGATGCAGATTGGCGCGTAACTTGAGCCACCTCAGCAGCCTTAGCTAATGTAATTGTTTTATTAGACTTAACATACTTTAATATACATATTTCTGATACCGAGAACTCTCCATTTTTCTCTTCTTCTCTTGTAATAAATTTCAAAAAGTCAATGTCTTCTAAATTACTTCTTAAAGTCAAACTTACTGCTTCAGAGAATAAATTATATTCTGGAGCAGATTTCCCTAATGAGAGCATATCCTTAAATATAATATCTACACCTTGACCGGAACGTTGAACATATTTTAACTTTTGAAGTGTTTCAGCAATTAATTTATTTCTAGGTGACGATGGATGTGTAATTATATTTGAACTATCGACCCCACTTGGGAATGCACCAGGGTTTTCAATAATAATTTCATTTGGATAAAATTTAACTAAGATTGAGGCATTACTCTCATAATCCCTGTGGGAAATGGCGTTAAGAAGTGCTTCTTGAAAAACATTAATAGGATAATCCTCAACTTCTAATTTAAAAAGTCCCATTTGAATATTCTGTATTCCATTCCTATCTTCAAAAAACTGCTGTATTCTCTCCACTGATTGGATCAAAGGCATCTTTAGTTCTAACCGCTTGTTATATTCAGTATACCCATCACTATATGTAAGTATAATGATTTCTGCTTGTGGTGCATATTTCGCAATCGCCGCTTTTGTTCCAACAAATAATAATCCTGCTACCGTTAACCGAATGGCGTATTCAGCAGTCACTATCAATCGTAAGTCTTTTAAAAACATAATATTGTCCGACTGATATAAAGTAGAATCTTTATCACGTGATTGGATTTTTAGCTTTAATCGCTCTACTTCGGCAAAATCGATATCATCTTTTGTAGTAGAATCAATAATATTAGCCGAGTAATCTCCTTTAAAACCTAATATTTTATTTGTAGTGTACTCAGATGGATAAAATGGCTTTGTGTTTTTTCCCAATCTTTTATAAACTACCCCTTTTGAAGTAGCCACAATTTCGGGTGACTTTTCTACAATTATTTTTAAAATATACTTATTTTTATACTTTATTTCCTCTATATCAGTGAAAAGCTTAGGCATAGTTTTATCATAAATACTTTCGATAATATTTTGTTCATCATAGTCATAACACCCGGTGATCTCACCATTATCCTCTACACCTACTAAAATAATTCCTCCGTTTGTATTGGCAAATCCCACTGCCTCATTCGTTAAAGTATTTATTAAATTCTTTTTGTTTGAATTTATCCAACTTTTAAATTCTACGTTTTTATTTTCCCCCTGTTGAATGATTTCAATAATCCCCATAATATACACCTCCTTGCTTTATATAATTATTATACCAATATTAGAGAGGAAAATAAAAACAATTAAAACCTGCATTATTCATAACTTGATTTTTTATAGGTGATTTGCCCATTAAATTGCCAAAAGTGAATGCCAG
>NZ_BAABDL010000137.1:0-2456 GCF_039539605.1 Amphibacillus indicireducens
CGATTGTGTATTTTTAATTGATTTAACGCAGTTTCTTAGTGGCTTATGGTGGGGCTGTGAATAATCTAGGTATCACTTACTTTATTTTTACGGTTTTCCGAGTTCAATTTTAATTGATCATCAAAAGAAATACTATCTCTTAAACTACTCACATCTATTTAAAGCAGTGATATATTCCTTGTCTTGTTATATTTTGTCGGGACTGCTTGATAGCTATCTCGTGGTCCCTATATTTCTGTTAACCTTTTTCGTTACAGCTTTTCTGGATTATGTAATTATAAAAAAATTCAAGCAGAAATTGAGGTGTTTTTAAGATGATAATCAATCACTTTAGACTGAAAAAAGGGAAGGTTTCTCTAGAGGCAAATCATTTGGACTTTTCAGAAAAGGGTATTTACCTTTTAAGCGGAGATAACGGTAGTGGCAAAACGACTTTTATCGAAGTTATTTTAAAAGACAAAAGACATCTTAATATTACAAATAAACACGAACTTATAGCGTATTTCTCGCAGAGAAACTATAAGTACCCTATGTCAGTTAGTAATTATTTAACTTGTAGCAACCGTGAATTACTTAATGAGTATATCAGTTATTTTTCAATCGACTGTTTGAATGAAGATATTATGAACTTAAGCGGTGGTGAATTTGTCGTTGTATCTTTAATACGTTGCTTTATTAAGGATACACCGATCATTATTTTAGATGAACCAACAAACAATTTGGACAATGGCACAGCTGAAAAGGTTAATCAGATTATTAATGAGCTAAGTGCAACAAAAACGATTATTTTATCTACACATGATGAGCGGTTAAAATTTAACGATCACGTCAACTACCATTTTAGTAACGGTAAAATCCTAAAAGAAGAAGGAAGTTGGAGTAAATGAAAAAAGGAACCGAACGTATAATGACCTACATATTTGTCTCGAAATTCAATCGGTTAATGATAGCCTTTATTTCTTTACTGTTAATATTATTAACATATATTTCTGTGCAATTTATAAATGAAACTGTACCATTCGAAGAAGAACTACCGAATGATGGTATGATCGAGCTGCTTGATATTGCTGAGCCGAGTGCAAGATACATTGAAGCAATAACGAGTTCAGAGGAGTTTGAAAGGAATTATGTAGACTTATATGATCATTTTGATACTCAAGAATTAATAGAACTTTCGAATAAAAGCTATGTTGAGAATATATATGTTACTGATGAAGGTTATCTTAACAATCTATATTTTAGTGAGGAAGATAAAGAATTGCTTCTGTTTTCCATTCCGAATCTGATTACTGAGTTACCTGGTTATGAAGTGGCTTATCCAGGAACTAAAGGCTTTCTTATTGATGGGAGACTGCCGCTGGATAATATGTATGAGGTAGTTGTTTCGTATGAACAATTGCAAAATCATTGGGATTTTGAAGGTGACATCAATGATGCTATTGGGATGACGATAGATATAGATCAGACTCCTTATCAAATTGTTGGTTTAACAAATTTATCTATCACAACGCTATCTTATCAAGATGATAGACATAATCATTATGGTGTTATATCTGTAACAAAGGACTCCGAAGAATACTTAGAAAACATGTATTTAGAAATGAAAAAGCAAGGATATTCAGAAGATGATCTCTTTGCTCGAAATATCTTCATCCAATATAATGAGGACTATACTGTTGAATTGATGAGCTATTTAGTAAATCACGCACCAAGCTATCAGTATAGCTCTAATTATGTGAACGATATATTAACTCGGTACTATTATAAGGGAGTTTTACCGGAACTGATAGTTCTATCCACCTCTTTAGGTATACTGTTTGGTTCTTTCATATTTATTGTTGGGAGAAAATCATTTATGTTGATTAATGATTACATAAAAGACGTTGATAATCAAAACTTCACTCCTAAGATAAATGCTACTAAGCTGTATGCAGTTCTACTAATCGACTTTTTACTTGCCTTACCTTTTTGTTTATTATTTACCTATTTAGGGTTAGAGTCTCTGAATGGATTATTTATGTTGCTTCCTGTTTATTTGATTTGTTTACTTATTTTTGTTCTTACACTTTTTATTTTAAGGAAAGTGGTAGAATATGATAATAATTGAATTATATATTTACTATATTATCTCTTCATTTATACATGAATTGGGTCATTTTATAACATTGAAGCTATTTGGAGTTAAAGTGACTAGATTTTCAATAGGTAATTTTTTTCATTTTAATATAGGGAAATTAAAGCTCTCACCAATTATTTTGACAGCCTTTATTGAATTTCCAAGTAAAGAATTCAGCAAATTAACACTTGCCCCTAAACTTATCATAATTAGTTCAGGAGCTTTAATGAATTTATTGACGTACTTTCTATTTCCGGAAAATAAAATCCTGCATTATTCATAACTTGATTTTTTATAGGTGATTTGCCCATTAAATTGCCAAAAGCGAATGCCAGTTAGG
>NZ_BAABDL010000138.1:0-7872 GCF_039539605.1 Amphibacillus indicireducens
ATTAAAATTGATTATTCCCACTCTAAGACAGACTATTTTAGAAGAATAGTATTTGTTCAGTAGACACTAATTAGTCTTTTATCAAAACGACTCGGCTTGCTATTCTAGCACCGAGCTGTTTTGGTGAAAGGCTTTTTTGTTTAATCGTCAATGTCGAAGCAAACCGTTCTTTTTTAAAAAACTAAATAGTTGACAATATACCTATAGGGGTATAAAATAAGGTGATTAAACAAGTAAATACCGAAGAAATAATGAAAAAAATTTAAGCTAGTATATACCAGTGTAGGTATAGAAATGTTTGTATGTCTTTAACGAATGACGAAACTGATTTAAATAAATGAAAAAGGAGTGCTTTGTTATGAAAAAAAAGATTTTAGTTGTTGGGGGAGTAGCGGGAGGGGCGTCCGTCGCAGCAAGAGTTCGAAGGTTAGATGAAAATGCGGAAGTGATTATGTTCGATCGGGGACCACATGTGTCGTTTTCAAACTGTTCATTACCTTATCACTTAAGTGGTATTGTTGAAGATAGTGAATCTTTAGTTTTAATGAACCCAGAGATCTTTAAAAGCCGATATAACATTGATGCAAGAATCCACAGTGAAGTCGTGAAAATTAATCGGGACGAAAAAACAATCATCGTCCGTAATTTAACGTCAAATGAGGAATATGAGGAAGCCTACGATAAATTGGTTCTTTCGCCAGGTGCTTCACCAATTCGTCCAGCTCAAATTGAGGGGATCAATCGTGACAATGTCTTTACGGTACGAAATGTTGCTGACATTGACCAACTGAATCGCTATTTAATTGATCGAAAAGTTAAAGATGTTGCAGTTATTGGTGGTGGCTTTATCGGTGTTGAAGTAGCTGAAAACCTACGACTAGCAGAGTATAATGTTTCGTTAGTTGAATTTGCTGATCAAATCATGACAGCATTTGATTACGACATGGCACAGATTTTGCATAAGCAAATGGTTGATCATGGTGTGAATCTAGTTGTTGATGACGGCTTAGCTAAAATTACTGATAACCATATTGAAACACAATCTGGCGAAAAGTATGCTGCTCAGGCGGTCGTGTTGGCGATCGGTGTTCGTCCGGAAACAAGTCTGGCGGAAGCAGCGGGCTTAGAAATTGGTGTCACTGGTGGTATTAAAGTCAATCAGCATTATTTAACGACAGATTCGAATATTTATGCTGTTGGTGATGCAATTGAAGTTCACCATCGATTGTTACACAAGCCAACTCGACTCGCTTTAGCAGGGCCTGCCCAAAAGCAAGCGCGTGCTGTTGCTGACCATATTTATGGGATGCCAAGTCGTCATTTAGGTGTCATTGGTTCGTCGTCAATGCATCTGTTTGATTTAAATGCAGCTTCAACGGGCTTGAATGAAAAAACAGCTGAATCTGCAGGGTTTAGTTATGATTCTGTTTACATTTTGCCAAGTGATAAAGTGAGCTTAATGCCAGACAGTTCTGTGATGCATTTCAAATTGGTTTATGAAGTACCGACTGGGCGTATTTTGGGTGCTCAAGCAATTGGGAAAGGAAATGTCGATAAACGGATTGATGTGATCGTCACGATGATTACGATGAATGGAACGTTAGCAGACTTGAAAGATTTAGAGTTGTCCTACTCGCCAATGTTAGGCACGGCCAAGGATGTTGTCAATCATGCGGCTTTGGTCGCTTTGAATCAATTGAATGGATATTATCGTGAAGTGAAAGTGTCACAAGTAAGGGAGCTTGTCGAGAATGATGCATTTATCATTGATGCGCGTGAACCTACTGAATTTGAGCGCGGCCATTTAAAAACAGCGGTTAACATTCCACTGAGCCAATTTAGAAATCGATTGAGTGAGATCCCGAAAGATCAACCTGTCTATGTTCACTGCCGTTCTGGGCAAAGGAGTTATAACATGGTGATGGCGCTCCAGAATCTAGGGTTTACAAATGTATTTAATATTTCAGGATCATTTTTAGGAATCAATTTATATGAATACTTTAATGATCTTGTCACAGGTAGAGAAAAGATCGTGACAAAATATAA
This sequence comes from Amphibacillus indicireducens, assembly GCF_039539605.1. NCBI lineage: Bacteria > Bacillati > Bacillota > Bacilli > Caryophanales > Bacillaceae > Amphibacillus > Amphibacillus indicireducens. Next base: position 2,047 of record NZ_BAABDL010000138.1, read on the forward strand.
CTTTAACTAAAATGAGTACTATGATTATTGAGAGGAAAATGACTATGAATAAAATCAGTGCAAAAAAACTGGCTAAGCTAATGAATGATGGAGAGAAATTAAATGTTATTGATGTGAGGGAAGATGCTGAGGTAGCAATGGGGAAGATTCCTGGTGCAACTCACATTCCACTTGGTCAAATTCCAGAGCGAGTAGAAGAGCTAGATAAAGCTAAGGAATATTACCTCGTTTGTATGTCTGGTGGCAGAAGCGGAAAGGCGTGTCAGTTCCTAGCAAGCCAAGGCTACAACGTAACAAACGTCACCGGCGGCATGATGAGCTGGAACGGAGAACTAGAATAAGCAAGGCGAGATCCACACTTGATTAGAAGGTGTGGATTTTTTATACTTAATGAGATAATTAAACCACCCCCATAAGTATAGTTTCTCAATTAAAAAATAGACTTTGACTGGTTTTAATTTTGTTCACTTTATAGTAAACTTGCCGTACTGATTGTGAACCTGATGATCTTTGTTCTAAACCAATCAGATTATTTCTTGCGAACAATTTTGTAAGGGTTTACAAATCATTTAGCTAAGTAAAGTAATTTAAAAATATTATGATAGAGAGGACAACATTATGGACTTTATGATTAATCAGCAAATGTTAAACGATCAATCTCAATCAGGCGCACTTTTTTACCGAGAAAATGAGGCATTTAGTGGTGTAAATAAAATTGCCAAGAAAGTAATGCACGACATAGAACTTGTTTTTGGCAGTGCACCAGAATCAACGACAGATAAAGCAAGCCTAAGTAAACACGCCGTGATCTATGGAACAATCGGAAATAGCCCGATTTTAGACGAACTTAATGAAAAGCAACTCATCGATTTGTCGAAGATTACAGGCAAGCGAGAGGTGTTTTTGTTCCAAGTTGTCGATCAACCATTTTCAGGTGTTGATAAGGCACTTGTCATTGCAGGAAGCGAAAAACGGGCAACGATTTATGGTCTCTTCCATCTGTCAGAAAAGCTGGGTGTCTCTCCTCTAGTAGATTGGAGTGATGTGAAGCCGGCTCGTCAGAAGAGCTTTTCGTTAAGTGGTAATTACCATTATATCTCCAAAGAACCGTCAGTGAAATATCGTGGTTTCTTTATTAATGATGAGTGGCCTGCTTTTGGTAACTGGTCAGCTAAAAAATTTGGTGGCTTTAATGCTGAAATGTACGATCATGTTTTTGAACTATTACTTAGATTAAAAGGGAATTATCTCTGGCCAGCGATGTGGTCAGCTCGTTTTAATGATGACGGCCCAGGTCTAGCAAATGTTGAATTAGCTGATGAGTATGGTGTCATTATGGGGGCATCTCACCATGAGCCGTGCTTACGTTATGGTGAAGAATATAAGTATTTGCGTGGCCCTGATTCGAAATATGGCGATGCGTGGAACTTCATCACGAACCGAGAAGGGATTACGAAGTTTTGGGAAGATGGCTTAAAACGGACAGGTCAGTTTGAAAATGTGATTACGATTGGGATGCGTGGTGAAGCAGATACGAAGATTATGGGTGAGGATGCAACCTTGGCTGATAATATTAATCTGCTTCGAGATGTGCTTCAGACACAAAACAAGCTAATTAAAGAAAATGTGAACCCTAATCTTTCAGACGTGCCAAGAATGCTTGCATTATATAAAGAAGTTGAGCCATTTTTCTATGGTGATGAAGAAACGGAAGGGTTAATTAATTCTGAAGAGCTTGAAGATGTGATCTTAATGCTTTGTGATGATAACCATGGTAACCTCCGAACTCTACCAACTGAGGAAATGCGTGATCACTCAGGTGGGTATGGGATGTACTATCACTTTGATTATCATGGTGGACCGATTTCGTATGAGTGGATTAACAGTTCCTATTTGCCGAAAATTTGGGAGCAAATGACGATGGCTTACGATTTTGGTGTGCGTGACCTTTGGATTGTCAACGTTGGGGATATTGCAACCCAAGAGTTCCCATTGTCATTTTTCCTTGATCTTGCTTATGACTTTGAGAAGTGGGGAACAAGTGCGATCAATCAAACGGATGCGTATACGAAAGAGTGGGTTGAACAGCAATTTGCCGGAGCATTTAACTCAGATCAGCAAGATACGATTTATGACTTATTAACAGGTTATACGAGAATTGCTCATAAGCGTAGACCGGAGCAGATGAATGTCGATGTTTATCATCCTGTTAATTATCAAGAAACCGATCAGTTACTTGAAGAGATTGACCACTTACTCGAAAATGCAGAAGAGCTTTACCAAGCTGTTGATCAGGAGCACTTCACGGCATATTTTGCGCAAGTGTATTACCCAGTTGTCGGTAACCTGAATGTCCAAAAAATGTGGTTATTGAATGGAAAAAACAAATATGCGGCTAAGCTGAACTTAATCAAGGCCAATCAATTAGCTGAGCAAATAAAAGCTTGCCTCAAGCGTGACCAGGAACTTGTTGAAGAATACCATACAATTGCAGATGGCAAATTCTACGGAATGGGTCTCTCAGAGCATATCGGTTTTGTTCATTGGAATGAGGATGAGAATAAGAATCCAGTCCTATCGACTGTGTTACCGATGAATAAACCGAGACTGTCCGTGTCGATTGATGGGACAGAGCATCAGAGTGAAGGGAGTCCGTGGCACTTAAACACGTTGCCACTATTGGACTTTTTAGAGCCTGATGTTAACCAAGCTTCATTCACGATCTCAAGTATTAGTGAGCAAGATGCTGAGTATCAGATTTCTAGTGATCAGTCTTGGCTGTCATTCTCAAGTACAAATGGCGTTTTAGATGGCAAGGATAAAGTCACTGAAACGATTCAGGTCAGCATTGATCGTCAGAAACTAGCTGGAGACTCAGAGGGTGAGTTTTTCATAAAAACACCTGTGGGTCAAGTGACAATTGTCGTGCCGGTTGGTAAGATTGATCCGGCTGCATATCCTAAGATGACGTTTATTGAGGCGAAGGGCTATGTCGCAATTGAAGCGGAGCATTTTGCTGATCGTCATCAGACGACAAATCCTGATGGTACAATAAATCGTTTTGAGGTTCTTGATGGCTATGGGAAAACGTTGTCGGGACTAAAGGCATTCCCAACAACAACACACTTTACAGTTGGTCAAAATGCGCCGTATGTTGAATATCAGTTTGTTGTTCAGGAGGCCGGTGCTTATGAGCTTGAATTGTATGTGCAGTCATCAAACCCAGTAACGAGAGAAGGAACAATGTACTGTGGTGTCCAAACAAACGATAATGAGGTTAAAGTGATTAATGCACTGCCAGAGGGTTATCGCGTTGACGGCTCGGATTGGGGAGCAGATGTGATCAACAACATTCACAAGCAGCAAGTGAAGATTTCATGTCAGGAAAGATTAAACAAGCTACGCATTTATGCGGTCAGTCCTGCATTTGTGTTAGAAAAACTTGTGATTTACCCTGAAGGTAAAAAGCCAGCTGATAGTTATTTAGGTCCAAAAGAGACGTATTATGTTGGGAGATAATTTAGACATGAAAATAGCCAAAAGTTCACGAATCGAACCTTTGGCTATTTTCTGTGTTTATTTAATTAAATGATGCACCAATTTCGATATAAAGTTCTGTTAGCTCATCGATTTCTAAAGCTTCAACTACATTATCTGGAATGTCTAAATCGATCGTATAGTAGTCGGATCCATCAAATAAAATCAGTTCCAGATTGAATTCAGAGAAGTATGCTTCATCCCAGCCATCGACATCAACGGCAAAACCATGGTTTTCACTCATGTATAAATTAGGTTCATTGTGTTGACGATCAACGATCATCTGAACGTCTTTCTCTTCAGTACCGAGGTACGAAATTGAATAGCTGAAACTTTCTCCATCTCGATTTGATCTTAGTCTCGGATAGCGAACTTCTGGATTGGCAATTGGGAATTTGGTTGGGAACTTAAACTGGTCATCAGGAAGATTATAAAAGACGGTATCGATAGGCTCTAGTGACTCGATCATCGATAACATTTCTTCCTCTGTATAATCCTCTGCTTTAATAATGTAGCAAACATTATCAATCCTTACTCCTACTTCAACATCGGCATTGCGATAATCATAAAAGTAATAATCAACACCATCGATCGTTTTGACAACCTCGAGATCACTCAGCGCGATACAGTTATCGTCATCTCCAACAACGCTAGCAGAAAAAGTAATATCGTTTCTGTTAGCTGAAACTTTACCCGTATCAAAGTAAATAAACTGGGTAAAGTCTCGATCAGAAGGTTCGCCACTGAAAGAATTATTTCTATAGCGTAACTGTTCAGGGAATTCGGTCGGGTACATCACTTGTGTGCTATCTTCCCAAAGTGAATTCAAAATCTCAACCTCATTTAAAGACGCATCATGTAAACTGATTTGATCATCTTCGAGTGGCTCAATTGGCTCGTGGTCAACACCTGCTTTTACCGGTAAGCTCGTTGTTTGATAAGTGCTCGTATCACCTAGAGCGACGCGGTAAAGGTTTTGAGTATATGTGTCATCATCATTTTTAACTTTCCCAGTGTAAACGATAAATTGACCGTTATGAGCGAGCGTCATATAGCCTGAATGACGATCGAGTGCAATATCAGGGATGACCTTTGTTTCTTTTGTTTCAAAATTGTATAGCTGGAGTTGGTCACCCGTTGCAATTAATAGGTTGCCGTGTAAGTCAAAATTACGAACCGTTTGATAATCAAACTCAGCATAGCTGTCAATCTCATCCGTTTCTAAATTGTGAAACACATACTCACTATAGTCCGTGTCATTGCTGTTATCGCTAATGTTGTAATACGCATATTTGCCATCGGGTGAGATCGTTGCATTATAAATGAAAATCAGGTCATCATCAAATGTTTCCCATAACGGTTCAACATTTGCAATTTCATCGACTGTGCCTGTGTCTAAATTTAAGATGAATAGTGCTGTGATTGCATCGAAAAAGATTTTTTGACCATCATCAGTTGGTGTAATTGCATTAAATGATGGATATTCAAGATCAAGGATGTCAGCGAAAACATAATGTTCACTCGTTTCAGTTTCCACATCATATAAAGTGAATTGATCATCACCATCATCATTCATTGTTTGTAAGTAAACCGTTAGATCATTTGAAATTCCGACAATGTCTTGTAGATAGATCTCAAAATCAGGGACTTGCTCAATAATCTTTTCTTGTTCCATATCATAAATAGAGAACTCAATCCCATCATCGTGGCAGTCATAAACCATGTACTGTCCATTTGGTGATAAAAACATATCCGTACATCGACGCTCCTGATCTGGATCATCAGCAAGTGATATACCTTCAATTACTTCATCATTATGATTAACGAAATAAGTATAGTAATCTGTTACACGATCGATTTCTTCTACCTCAGTAAAAACGATCCCTTTCCCGTCGGTATCTGTTTGGATTGACATTAAATAGTAGTCTCCAGCATCTTCATGATCATAGCTAAAGAGGATCTCACTTGATAGGGTTAACGCTTCTGTTTTGTCATCACTGGTGTCGCTCGTTTGTTCTCCTCCTGTGTTTTCGGTTCCTTCTGAGGAACAAGCAACTAAGAATACTAAAACGATAAGAAAAATAAATTTTTTATGCATCTAACCATCCTTTGTCAGTTATTTAAAAGTGTCTGGAACTAAGATAACATTTATTGATTGAAATATCGTGTGGTGAAAGACATAGTTAAATCGCACTATTTTGGTGGGATTAATTTTGGTTGTGTGCCCAGCATGGGTGCAGACTCTAGGGTGAAAGTCCCGAACAGTGAAGGCAGTAGTAGCTGTAGCTT
>NZ_BAABDL010000139.1:0-12074 GCF_039539605.1 Amphibacillus indicireducens
GCCGTATACGAGAACCGTATGTACGGTGGTGTGAGAGGGACGGAGGTTAGTCACCTCCCCCTATCTCAATTAACTAGAATGATTGATGTTTTGTTCTACTTCAATTTGGAAATCATAGAGTAATAGAGATAACAAAGAAGTACTTTGTTGAACTTTTCTAAGAAATGAGTTGAAATCGATGATCTATTTTATTTATCTATTGATTGTTGTCGCTTTGATAGACGTCCTTTTTCAGTTAACACTGATCAGTCTCTTTACATTAGCTTTCCTTCTGTACGGGCTGAGTCTGATCCTCGGTAGCTTGATCTCAGGTTTTTGTCTAGATAAATTTGATTTCAAGTTAATTGGCGCAATTGGTTTATTCGCGACTGGGTTTATTTTATTGGGCTACCTGCTGACTGATGCACAATTGCTTCATTTTTTTCATGGATTAGCTAGTGGGTTGCTATTACCTGTACCATTTGTTTATCTAGCTAAACTTAAGCACGATACAACCAAGCATCGCTTGATTTTATTTTCATGTCTAAGTATTGCACTTGCGCTTATAGTTGGATCGGTGCTTGGTTTAATGATTGAGCCGAAATTTAGTCAGAATTATGTCGTTGTGCCACTAGGTATTTTAATGATTATCGCTGCAGTTTTAGTTTTGGTACTTTTGCCGTCTGAGTCAAAAGTCACCGAGGAAAACAGGACACTTTCAGCAACGTTAAATCTAGTTAAAAGTTTATTAAATGAACAACAGATCGGTTTCGCTTATGGAGGGGCACTATTGTTCATGTTTGTGAATGGAGCGCTTGCGTATTTGTTGCCGGTAAAAATTGACGCGCTAGGTTATGACAATCATTTATTTCTGCTTTTGTTGGTTACAGTTGCACTTGTAAGTAGTTTAATTTATGTATTGCCAATCAACCGACTTGATCAGCGGTTTTCAAAATCACTATTAATGACTGTCGGCGTTTTGATTCAAGCAATTTGTCTATTTCTACTTGGAGTTTTTAAGCTGAAAACGTTACTATTTATCGTGATCATTCTATACGGGATCGGGTTCGCTGCTGTTTTGTCCTCGATTTTAACCCTAGTTGTTGACGGTTCTGTTCAAGCAAATCGAGGAATCGCTTATGGTCTGTTAGCTTGCTTCAGTACATTTGGTCTGATTTTTGGTGTCTTTATCCCAGCATTTTTTCCAACGTTATTCACATCATTTTTCATTAGTGGACTTGTTTTAACACTTTGCTCGGCTTATCTATTCGCTTCGATAAAATTAAATCAAGGCGCATCGAGTTGAAGATGCGCTTTGACCCCTGGTTTTTGCTTAGCTAAACATTTAAAATTGGTTGTTGTCATTCTGATAAGTTTGAAATATAACTATCTAAATTATTAAAATTTTCAAAAGAATATTTAAAATTCTGAAAAACAGTTGACTTTATTTATTATCCGTATATAATTGGTTTTACATATTTTTTTAAAAACTAAATAGTTTGTCATTTTCTTATCCAGAGAGATGGAGGGACTAGGCCCTATGATATCTCGGCAACAGATTCGTCATGAATACTGTGCCAATTCCTACAAGTGCTGAATGCATTTGAAAGATGAGAAAGGGCGGTTTCTTATATATTCTGAGAATCCCTTCTTTTCATCACACGAAAAGAAGGGATTTTTTGTTGCTGAGTGATAAATAAGTGTTTAAGTAGGGGAGAGTTAATTGATTACTCAACTTTCGCAGATCAAAATGTGCAAGTATACGTTGGTATGGTAAGAAAGATGGACTGTTCTCTATCCATATTGACTTTATTTGTACACGCGGGAAATTTAATCACAGGTCCTTAGTTTGAGAGTTAATTCGTTCCGAAAAGCAACAGGTTCGCTTTTCACGGGGATGTTACAGGCTCAATTATTAATAATGAGGTTGCAGGGCAAGCAGGTTTTGATCTTGCTGAAGATCCTATTTTCCGGGAGTCAGGAGAAGATGAAAGTGTTTATCCATATATAAATCTAATCGCAGCTAAAGCGGAAGATAAAGATAATGAAGTGTACAAAAAAATTGTTGAGCTTTATCAAGAACCTGATATTGAGGAAGTAATCTCCAAGGACACGAATGGAGGCTCTTATATTATTAAACTATCAGATGAAGAGATTGAGAAGTTATTTGAAGATTTAAAGCAAGGTGAATAATTTTTTAAAAATCATAAGGAGGATTTTAAAATGACAGTTGTTAATGGTGTAAAAGAGCGTTTGTTTCAGTCGATTGATGAGGGTAAAGCGTTGTATGTTGAAACGAGTCACAAAATTCATGATAATCCTGAAATCGGGAATGAGGAGTATTTTGCATGTGATTTGCATAGTGAAAATTTAGTTAATGCTGGTTTTGAAGTTGAAAAAGGTGTTGCTGGTCACGAAACTGCCTTTTATGCAGTGAGGGAAAGTGGTAAGCCAGGTCCAACCATTGCATATCTAGCGGAATATGATGCATTGCCTGGTTTAGGTCATGCTTGTGGACATAATATTATTGGGACGCTTAGTGTCGCGGCTGCGATTGCGTTAGGTGAATTGATTGATGATACGGGCGGGAGAGTCGTTGTGTTAGGGACACCCGCAGAAGAAGGCGGTCCAAATGGTAGTGCAAAAGGGAGTTTTGCTGATCAAGGGTTTTTAAAAGATGTTGATGTGGCACTTATGCTTCATCCGGGTGGTAAAACAGGATTAACCCCCGAATCACTTGCGGTTGATCCGCTTGATTTTAAGTTTTATGGTAAGCCTGCACACGCTTCTGGTGCACCACATCTAGGGGTCAATGCGTTAGATGCGGTCATTCAATTGTTTAATGGCATTAGTGCACTGCGCCAGCAACTACCGGACGATGTTCGAATTCATGGTATTATTACTCATGGTGGCGATGCACCGAATATTATTCCTGAATTCGCATCTGCTCGCTTTTACATTCGAGCAGAGTCATGGAAAAAGACAGAGGAAACTGCTGAAAGGGTACGGGCGATTGCAAAAGGGGCTGCACTTGCAACGGGAGCAAGAGTCGTCATTGAACGATTCCAAAATGTAGTAAAAGACTTAGTTCCTACACCTGTTTTAGATCAAGTTTTAGCCGAAGAACTAACGGCAGTTGGTGAAAACGTTATTGTGGAGAAGCGAAAAGGAAAAGGTTCAACAGATGCAGGTAATATTAGTTATGAAGTCCCGACAGCCCATGGTGGCATTAAAATTGGTCCAGATGATTTAGCGGGTCATACGGTTGAATTTAGAGAAGCGGCTAAATCAGAGCAAGGTGATCAAGCGATTATTACTGGTGCTAAAGCACTTGCATTAACTGGTTATCGGTTACTAACAGATCAAAAGTTATTAGAGAAAGTTAAACAAGACCATCAGCAAGCACTGAAGCAAAAGCGGTCTTTATCTTAAGCTGAACAATGAAAAATAGGTGTTGCTTTTTCCTTAATGAACTGCCCTTGTTTTTTTGACAAGAGGCAGTTCATAGTAGGATTCGCAACACCTATTCTATTTAATAATTATACAAGTTCGGCTTGTTGTTTATTGAGAAAATTAGTCAAGATATTATCTAAGCTTGGTCCATCGACTTCATTTAAATCGTAATGAATTCGAGCAGTCGGCTTATTAATTTTAATTACACGTGATAAATCGATCGGCGTTCCAATAATCACTGCATCACAATCAGTATTGTTAATTGTTGCTTCTAAATCTTTCAACTGTTTCTCACCATAACCCATCGCTGGGACTAGGTTTTCAATGTGTGGATATTTAGCGAATGTTTCTTTTAAACTTCCAACAAGATATGGCGACGGGTCAACAATTTCTGCCGCCCCAAGCCGTTGGGCTGCAACTGTTCCAGCACCAATTTTCATTTCACCGTGAGTGAGTGTCGGTCCATCTTCAACGATTAGAACCCGCTTTCCTTTAATCAGTTCTGGTTGATCGACCGTTATTGTCGATTCAGCTTTTACGATCAGACTACTTGGATTTGCCGTTTTGATATTATTTTCAACAATTTTAATCGCTTCAGCTGTTGCACTATCGACCTTATTAATAATTGCAACATCAGTTGTTCTTAAACATACTTCGCCAGGATAGTATTGAAGCTCATGTCCTGGGCGGTGTGGGTCTAAGACGGTAATTGCCAAATCTGGTTTATAGAATGAAAAATCGTTATTTCCACCATCCCAAACAATCACATCACAGCCATCTGGATCATTTTCTGCTGCAGTTAAAATCGCTTCATAATCAACGCCTGCGTAAACGATATTACCTCTTGATACGTGTGGTTCATACTCTTCCATTTCTTCAATTGTACAGTGATGTTTTTTTAAATCTTCAATCGTGGCAAACCGTTGAACACGTTGCGCTGCTAAGTCACCATAAGGCATCGGGTGTCTAATTGCTACAACTTTTAGACCTTGTGCCATTAGCGTCTCAATAATCTTTCTCGATGTTTGGCTTTTACCTGTTCCAGTCCGAACAGCCGTGACTGAGATGACTGGTTTATTGCTTTTTAACATCGTCTGATTTGGACCGAGTAGTTTGAAGTCAGCGCCTGCTGAGTTAACAATCGCTCCAATTCCCATCACATCTTGGTAGCTAATATCACTAAATGAGAAGACACATTCATCAACTTTGAATTTTTTAATTAAATCTGGTAATTGTCCTTGTGCAAATATTGGAATCCCCTCAGGGTACAAGTCTCCAGCTAATTCTTTTGGATACTCTCGTCCATCTATATCAGGAATTTGTGCCGCTGTAAAAGCAACAACATTATAATTAGCATCATTTCGATAATACGTATTAAAATTATGAAAGTCCCTACCTGCCGCACCAATAATGATCACATTTTTTCTCTTCACTGGAATCTCCTCTGTCCGTTTTACTAACTATTATAATTATACTTCATAGTGAATAATTATTCAACAATTATTTCGAGAAAATATTGTTATAATAAAATTAGGAAAGAAATAAGTTTATTAATAAAGGAACGATATGGAGGGAACTATGAAAAGATCATTATGTAAGTCATCAACGGATCAGGTTTTTGCCGGAGTATGTGGTGGAATCGCTGAATACTTAGGTATTTCTTCGCTTGCAGTCAGGTTGCTTTTTATTTTTGTTTCACCATCGATCATCCTTTACATTATTTTAGCTTTATACTTGCCTGAATATTAAATCGATTTGTTAAAAAAAGTGTCAGCGCGACGTTTTCGTCATTAAGTGCTGACGCTTTTTATTTTGTTAATCTATCCCCTTAACTGTGAAAAGTTGAACTAAGGTTAACGATTAGACGCTAAGATGATTTATCGAATCTAATGCAATCAATTTTTCAACTAATCCTCATATTAAGACATCGGAAATAGCCTCGGTCTGATGTGCTAATCAAATTTAATTCAAAACTTAAGTATTAGTTCCTAGACAAGAGCCATATTAATTCTATTTTTGTTATAATAAAGTAAGATAAACACATTTAGGAGCTGAGATTATGTCATTTTTCAAAAATGCATTCAATATCCTGACAGAAAGAAGAGATATTAAAGAGCCAATTGTTTTTAAAGGTATTGATGAAAGTAATTTGATGATTGACCATTTGACGCAGTTATCAACTAGTAAGGATACAACTATTGATCTAAAAAAAGTAAACGAACATTTAAAGTTATTTTCGATCGGTCACTCAGGAGAAAAAAGTGTCATGTTTGAATTACAGCATTCGATGATTCCTTCAATTATTTTGCATGACCTCTATTTAGAAGTTGGAGAATATACAGCTCAATTAGATTTTGTAGTGATTACACATAAGTTTATTCTTGTTATTGAAGTAAAGAAGTTAGTAGGTGATATTGAACTAACTGAAAGAGAAGAGTTTATACGAGTGATTCGAAGAAATAATCGGATTGTTCGCAAGGAAGGTATGTATAGTCCGGTTAATCAGGCAGAAAGGCATGTCGCTACTCTAGAGAAACTATTAAAAGACAAGGGACTGATTAAACGTTGTCCAGTATACTATGTCGTCACTTTTGCGAATCCGAAAACGATTATAGACATATCAAAAAAAGCCTCAAAACAATTAAAGTCTAGTATTATTCGCCATGATCAAATTAAATCATTTTTAGCTGAAAAATTAACGCAAGAATCACCAGTGTATATGTTAGATCACAAGTTACATCAAATTGCAGAGGTATTAAAAGAAAATGCTCAAGAAAAACAAATTAATCTGGAATCATATTATATTGAAGTTAAAGAAAATCCAAAGGACAAAATTATTATTACGGAAGAAAAATTATCCGATGATGAACTAAGAGAGAAATTAACTAAATATCGATTGGAGAAATCAAGAGCGCTTGAGATCAAGCCATTCTATATTTTTACTAATAAAACCTTGGATGGTTTAATAACTGAGCGACCAAAGACAATTGAAATGTTGTTAAAGGTTGAAGGGATTGGTCCCAAAAAAGCCAAAGACTATGGAGAAGAAATTTTGGCAATTATCAATCAAAATTAAAAAAGTGTCAGCACTAAAAACATAGTGCTGACACTTTTATTTTGTTAACCTAGTCCTCATGCTATCAACAAATCAAGCTAGAGATTATGGTTGCGGGTTAATCTATCCCCTTAACGATGAAAAGTAGAACTAAGGTCAACGATTAGACGCTAAGATGATTTATCGAATCTAATGCAATCAACTTTTTAACTAATCCTCATATTAAGACACCGGAAATAGCCTCGGTTTGATGTGCTAATCAAATTTAATCATTTTTTCGAAAAGATGTATAGTATAGTTATTGTATCAATCAGTTTTTGACGGACAGAAGGGTTTTGAAAGGTGGGGCGAATTTGAAAATATTACTTGTAGAAGATGATAAAACAATTGCGTCAGGTTTGGAGTATTCATTACAACAGGATGGGTATCAGGTGGTTATTTGTTATGATGTGGAATCGGCTAAAAAAGTAATCACAGCTGATTTGGAGCATTTTTCATTATGTCTGTTTGATTTATCGCTTCCAGATGGGAGTGGCTACGAGTTGTGCCAAATTGTCAAGGCGCGGGCTGATATACCGGTGATCTTTTTAACGGCTATGGATGAAGAAGTGAGTGTTGTGATGGGGCTTGATATGGGAGCGGACGATTATATTACGAAGCCATTTCGGGTTCGGGAGTTATTATCAAGGATTAAATCTGTCTTGAGACGTTATCAAAAGCGGGTACAAACGAATATAGTCAACATCTCCAATGTTCAAATTAATACGCTTGAAGGGAAAGTATATAAAAACGGTGATGAGTTAACATTAACGGCTTTAGAGTATCGTTTGCTGCTTATTTTCGCGAATCATTTAGGACAGGTTCTTTCAAGAAATCAATTGTTGGAACAGATTTGGGATGTGGCGGGTGACTTTGTTAACGACAATACCTTAACGGTTTATATTAAACGCTTGCGGGAGAAGTTGGAGGATGATCCACAAAAACCAACGATTATAAAAACAGTCCGAGGTCTGGGATATAGGGTAGGTGATTAATGTGCTGCGCAATCGAGAAATACGTGTTTTGTTTATTGCGATTATAGTGATTAGTATAACCATGATCACGTGTGTAGCATGGCTTCCTAAATCTGCTCTTATTGCGGTGATCATAGCGTCAATTTTAATTTTGATTGCTGTTTTCACATTCACATTTTGGCGATATCGTGAAATCGAAAATCTATCTTCTTATTTACAAAAAATTAGCAGTGGTGATTATATGCTTGATGTTCGGGATAATCACGAAGGTGAACTGAGTATTTTGAAAAACAATATATATAAAGTTACTTTAATGTTAGCGGAGAAAAGTGAATTGTTAAGGAAAGACAAAATTCATCTAACAGACGCGATCTCTGATATATCTCATCAGTTAAAAACACCGCTGACATCGATGACTGTCATGACTGATTTGTTGAGCGATGCAAAATTGCCAGCTGCTAAAAGAGTAGAATTCACCCACAACATCAGTACTCAATTAGAAAGAATCGAATGGCTAGTAACTTCTTTATTAAAACTTTCAAAAATTGATGCTGGAACAGTCACGTTTAAGCGAGACAAAATAAGTGTCAAAAATGTAATTGAAAAGGCATTAGATCCACTCAGAATACCGATTGAGATTAAAGAGCAGAATATTGTAGTCACAGGTGAAGAGGGAGTCAGCTTTGTAGGAGATTTGAATTGGACGGTTGAGGCGCTCATTAATATTCTGAAAAATTGTGTCGAACACACGCCAGAAGGAGGCACAATTGAACTCTCATTCACTGAAAATATTCTTTATACGGAACTAACCATTAAAGATAATGGCAAGGGCATTGCTAAGGAAGATCTTCCTTATTTGTTCAATCGATTTTTCAAAGGAAAAAATGCAAATGAGGATAGCATAGGAATTGGTATGGCAATGGCGCATTCGATTGTGACTAACCAAAATGGACATCTAGACGTCACAAGTGAACAAGGTAGAGGGACAATTTTTCGGATAAAATTTTATCAACAAATCACTAAGTGACTAAATTGTCACTTAAAAGTCACTCGAACGTCATTTTAGGCAGATAAACTGAACTTAACACTTATTAATGGAGGTTATCAAATGGAAATTTTGAAAATAGAAAATCTGTCTAAAATTTATGGTAAGGGTGAAACGGCGGTTAAGGCGCTTGATAATGTTTCTTTTACGGTTCAAAAGGGGGAATTTGTTGCAATTATTGGTCCGTCAGGTTCTGGTAAATCGACGCTCTTACACTTGCTTGGGGGTGTTGATCGACCAACAAGTGGCAAGGTGTTTATCGATAACACCGATATTTATGATTTAGACGAAACGCAACTTGCGATTTTTAGACGAAGACAAATCGGATTAATTTATCAGTTTTATAACTTGATTCCTGTCCTAACAGTCGAAGAAAATATTACTTTACCAATCTTATTGGATGGCCAAAAAGTTGATCAAAACCATTATAGTCAAGTAGTTGATACGCTCGGCCTAGAAGAAAGAATGGGTCATTTGCCAAATCAACTTTCAGGTGGACAGCAGCAAAGAGTTTCAATCGGACGGGCGCTAATAAACAATCCTGCCATCATACTGGCTGATGAGCCAACGGGAAACTTAGATAGTGAAAATAGCAAAGAAATCATTGATTTACTGAAACTATTTAATAAAACGTACAATCAAACATTAATCATGATTACCCATGATGAACGGATTGCGCTTCAGGCTGATCGCATTATTACGATTAAAGATGGTCAGATCGCCAAAGATGAGGTGGTTCGTCCATGAATATCATTAGCAAATTAACACTACGTCATTTGAAGGAGAACAAGCGCAGAACACTTGTCACCATTATTGGTGTGATTATATCTGTTGCAATGTTAACTGCAGTCTCGACTTTGGCAGTGTCTTTTATGTCGCTATTACAACAACAAGAAATGTCTCGTACCGGTGAATGGCACGTTCTTTATCGGAACGTGAATCAAGAGCAACTTGCAACGATTCATGCTGATGAGAACACGAAATCAATTATTCTATCGAGAGACGAAGGCTATGCCTATTTAGTAGACGGAGAAAATGATTATAAACCTTATTTATTTGTCAGAGAGTACAATGAGCAGGGATTTGAAAAGTTTCCAATTGAATTAATCGAAGGAAAACTTCCAACAAATGAAAATGAACTATTGATTTCAGCCCACATTGAAACAAATGGAAAAGTGGGTTACGAGGTAGGTGAATCGATTACATTAGAAATTGGTCAGCGAACTGTTATTGATTATGATGAGTTTTTAGACCAATCTAGCTCACTTGTAACAGGAGAAGCTGACGTGACTCTAGAAACATTGTCAAATCAACATACAAGAGAGTTTACCATTGTCGGGATAATGAAACGCCCAACATGGGAGCCAATATCTGCACCGGGTTACACTGTATTAACTCATTTATCAGAAGATTATTTGACTAATGATGAACCAGTTAACGCGTCAGTTGCTTGGAATAAAATTAATCGTTCAGCTGTCAAGAATGCAGAGCAACTTGCAGAACAATTGAGAATCGAGCAATATTCAATCAACAAAAGTTTATTGCGCTACTATGGTGTCATTAGTGATGATAATTTAAGAACAACATTCTTTTCATTATCAGCGATTATTATGACTGTGATTGTCGTTGGATCAGTGTCGCTAATTTATAACGCATTTGCAATTTCTGTGTCGGAGCGTTCGCGTCATTTAGGAATGTTATCTAGTGTCGGAGCGACAAAAAAACAAAAGCGAAATTCGGTATTTTTTGAAGGATTTGTGATTGCCTTACTCAGTATTCCGCTTGGACTTATTACTGGTCTTGCAGGAATAGCGGTCACCTTTTATTTTATTAATCCTTTAATTGAAAATGCGTTTGGGTTTACAGGAAACTTGAGTGTTGTTGTTACACCAATGTCGCTTATTATTGCTTCAGCAGTTTCTCTAATAACCATTTTCATTTCAACCTATATTCCTGCCAAAAGAGCATCTAAAATCTCTGCGATTGATGCGATTAGACAAACGATGGATGTTAAGATGACAAGTAAAAAATTAAGAACATCTCGTCTCGTTCGTAAAATCTTTGGAATTGAAGCGGAGTTTGGTTTGAAAAACTTGAAGCGAAATAAACGCAGGTATTCTGTTGTTGTTTTCTCTTTAGTTGTTAGTATTGTTTTGTTTTTAACAGTGTCATTTTTTACAGATCAAATTAAATCGACAACAGAGCAGAGACAGAGTGGTTTTAATTATGATATCGAACTGGTTTCTTTAGCTCGAGATGGCGAGGACACCCCATTTACAGACAAATTCATTCAATCTATCGTATCTTTAGAAGAAGTAACGAGCACGAGTCTGGTTCATGAAGTCTCATTAGAAACAACTTTGAATGAAGAACAGATGTCTTCTGAAGATACTGACTATTTTGCTTATCTAAAATTGCATGTTCTAGATAGAGAAAACTTGCAGGCGTATGCTGATGAAATAGGGATAGATGTTAGCAAGTTAGTACGGGCTGATCACGCAACAGGGATTATCATCAATCATAAAGCGGCCACACCTGAATCAAATGGGATAGCAATTAAACCAGGACAATCGATCGAAGTTGTCTATGATGACTGGGAAGCGGATATCAAGACAGTCCTTGGTGATATAGAAGTCGTCGCGTTAACAGATCAGCTGCCAATGGGTGTGCAGATCGGGTATCAGGGAGAAATAAAGATGGTTGTTTCTGAAGAGACATTGAATCACTTAAATAAAAATAATCAAATATTAGAAAATAGATATGTTTTCAATTTGTCTAGTGACGATCCAATCGCGACACATGAAAAACTTGAAAATATAAAAACAAGTGATATGTATCTATATAACAACTATAAATCAAGACAAGAAGACGAGTTAAATCTTTTACTGATTTCAGTCTTTATTTATGGCTTCATCACATTAATCACAGCCATTTCAATAGCAAATATATTTAACACAATATCGACAAGTATTTCATTAAGAAAACAGGAATTTACGATGCTTAAATCGGTCGGTATGACACCAAAAGGCTTTAACAAAATGATTAATTACGAAAGTATTTTCTATGGGATCAAAGCATTGTTGTACGGGCTACCAATTAGTCTTGCTGTGATGTATCTAATTTATCTAGCTATGGATGTATCATTTGAGTATCCTTTTGAAATACCGTGGCTAACAATTCTCTATACATTTATCGCTGTATTTATCATCGTCGGATCAGCCATGCTTTACTCAGGCTCAAAAGTTAAAAAAGAAAACATTATTGACGGTTTGAAGCAGGAGAATTTGTAGACAAGTGAATGAATTTCATAATGACTTAATTGGCTATAAAATACGAACAATTGAGTTGCAGGTAACGCGGTGATTTCCACTCTAGGCGGACGCTTTCGGGCCTACAGGATGTAGGTCATGCAAGCGTCGTCACACGACGTGACGGTTTTAGCTTGCCTTCCTTAAACTCAGCTAATTGATAAAAGCTTTCCAAGCTTTTATCACTGGATCGTGTGCCCAGCATGGGTTCAGACTATAGG
>NZ_BAABDL010000140.1:0-14071 GCF_039539605.1 Amphibacillus indicireducens
GCCGTATACGAGAACCGTATGTACGGTGGTGTGAGAGGGACGGAGGTTAGTCACCTCCCCCTATCTCAATTAAGAAATTATCAAATCCGTTAGTTGGAGATAGCTTTGTGCTTGTCAGTTATTTAAGGATCTTTATGAGAAATACCTAATGACTTGTCATTAAGCTTTGGATACCAAGTCGATTTAAGTGTGTTATCTGACGATTATCTCTTATTCGTAAGAAATCATACCTAGGTAGAGGATGATTTCCAACGATTATCTCCTATTCGTAAGAAATCACACCTAGGTAGAGGATGATTTCCAACGATTATCTCCTATTCGTAAGAAATCACACCTAGGTAGAGGATGATCTCCGACGATTAGCCCTTATTCGTAAGAAATCACACCTAGGTAGAGGATGATCTCCGACGATTAGCTCTTATTCATAAGAAATCACAGCTAGGTAGAGGATGATCTCTGACGATTAGCTTGTATTGTTTAAAGTGCAGAAGATTTCCACGTGCGATGTCTTACAAAGATACGTTATTAATGACAAAAACTGAATTCCCAATGCGCGGGAATTTGCCGAACAAAGAACCAGTCATGGGAGAAAGACGAACTATAAGAAAGAACGAAAGGACAACCGTTATTTGTGCTTTGACCTAAACGTGTTAAAATATATGTAGCAATGAAAATAGAGGAGACGAATAATGACTACTGAACAAAAACTGATTCTAATTGATGGAAATAGTATTTTATATCGTGCTTTTTTTGCCCTTCCTTTATTATCAAATGATAAAGGCGTTTATACCAATGCGGTGTTTGGTTTTACAAAAATGTTAATGAAAGTGTTGGAAGAGGAAAAACCATCACATGTATTGGTTGCTTTTGATGCAGGAAAAACAACATTCCGTCATCAAGCATATAAAGAATACAAAGGTGGTCGGCAAAAAACACCACCAGAATTATCAGAACAATTTTTATTAGTGCGTGAACTTTTAGATGCAAGCTCAATTAAGCATTATGAACTTGACCAATATGAAGCAGATGACATTATTGGTACGTTAGCCAATCGAGCTGCTCGTTTGAATTTTGATGTTCGAGTCGTTACAGGTGATAAAGATATGCTTCAACTCGTATCTGATCAAGTTCATGTTCAAATTACTCGAAAAGGGATTAGCGAAATGGATCTCTATACCCCTGAATCTCTAGAGGAAAAATTGACACTTAAACCCGAACAAATTATCGATATGAAAGCATTGATGGGAGATAGCTCGGATAATATCCCTGGTGTTACAGGCGTAGGCGAGAAAACAGCAATTAAGCTCCTAAAACAGTTTGAAACACTTGAAAATGTCTATCAAAATCTTGATCAAGTATCTGGTAAGAAGCTGAATGAAAATCTGACGAATCAAAAGGATTTGGCATTTTTAAGTAAAGAGTTAGTGACGATTAATCAAGACTCACCAATTGAAATCGAGATTGATCAAGTTGCTTATGACGGTTACGATTCGACTAAATTAACGGCACTATTTAAAGATTTAGGCTTCAAATCATTATTGAGTTCTGTCAGTAATGAAGTGAGTGATGAGGCGGATGAAGCTGAAAAACTAAGCAAGATTGATTTGAACATTGTTGAATCAATTGATGAAATCAGCTTTACAGGTCAAGATGCTTTAACCGTTGAGATTTTAGAAGACAATTATCATACTGGTGAGATTATCGGTTTTGCGATTGCTAATACGAATGGAAACTACTTTATTCCAACTGAAGTCGGGTTAGGATCGGAGCAATTTAAATCATGGTTGGAGAATCCTGAACAGAAAAAAATTACCTTTGACTCAAAGAAAGTGATGGTTAGCTTACGTCGCTTTGATATTGAAGTGAAAGGAATTGTCTTTGACTTATTGCTCGCATCGTATTTGATTAATCCAGCAGAAAATAGCCACGACATTCCAGCAATTAGCCATCGATTAGGCTATCATGACCTTTTATTCGATGAAGAAGTTTATGGAAAAGGTGCGAAAATAAAGGTGCCTGAACAATTAGAACTCGCTGATCATCTCGTCAGAAAAGCGAAAGCATTGTTTCAATTAAAAGCCGATGCTGAAGCAAAACTACAGGAAAATGAACAAGAACAATTATTTAAAGAGCTTGAATTACCATTGGCGAAAATTTTAGCGGATATGGAGTCAACTGGTGTTAATGTTGATCAAAAACAATTAGAAGCGATGCAAGTTGAACTGAAGGAACGCTTAGCAACAATTGAAGCAGAGATCCACGACTTAGCAGGTGAGCCCTTCAATATTAATTCACCAAAACAACTAAGTGTGATTTTATTTGAAAAATTAAATTTACCTGTGATTAAAAAGACTAAAACAGGTTATTCGACATCAGCAGATGTGTTAGAAAAGCTTGAAGATAAACATGACATTATCCCAAGTATTCTTCTATATCGTCAATTGGGCAAACTCCAATCGACGTATATTGAAGGGTTATTAAAAGTGATTCATGAAGACAACAAGATTCACACTCGTTTTAATCAGGCGTTAACACAAACTGGTCGATTAAGTTCAGTTGAGCCGAACCTGCAAAACATTCCGATTCGTTTGGAAGAAGGGCGTAAAATCAGAAAGGCATTTATTCCGAGTGAAGAAGATTGGGTCATCTTAGCTTTTGACTATTCGCAAATTGAGCTTCGAGTATTAGCGCACATTGCGAATGATGAGAAGCTTATAAATGCTTTTAAAGCGGATCGTGATATTCATACACAAACAGCGATGGATGTATTTGCAATCAATGATAGTGATGAAGTTGATGATTTAATGCGTAGACAGGCAAAGGCTGTTAACTTTGGGATTGTCTACGGCATCAGTGACTATGGATTATCACAAAACTTAAAAATTACGCGTAAAGATGCTCAAGCATTTATAGATCAATACTTTGCGAGTTATCCAGGTGTGAAGCAATACATGGATGATATTGTCCACAAAGCGAAGCTTGATGGCTATGTGACGACATTGATGAATCGACGTCGTTATTTACCTGAGATTACGAGTCGCAATTTTAATCAGCGAAGTTTTGCTGAACGAACAGCAATGAATACACCGATTCAGGGAAGTGCAGCTGATATTATTAAAAAAGCGATGATTGATTTAGATCACGCACTGAAATCTGAGAAATTTGCTGCTCGTCTGTTATTACAAGTACATGATGAGTTAATCATTGAAGCACCAAAAACTGAAGTTGATCGATTATTAGAGCTTGTACCAAAGACGATGATTGAAACAGTTGAATTAGCTGTGCCACTTAAAGTCGATGCTTCACAAGGTGGATCATGGTACGACGCTAAATAGAAAGGGAATTGTTATGCCAGAATTACCAGAGGTAGAAACCGTTAGACAAACATTATTAAAATTAGTCAAAGATGAGGTCATTACAACAGTCGATGTCTATTGGCCAAAAATCATTAAGAAACCAGATGATGTGGTCATTTTTCAGCAATTACTTACAGGTCAATCGATTGTTGATATTAACCGAAAAGGTAAATTTCTTATTTTTGAATTAGACGACTATTCACTTGTCTCCCATTTACGAATGGAAGGGAAATATGGTATTTATTCATCAGATACAGAGAAGGATAAACATACCCATGTCATTTTTCATTTTGAAAGTGGGCGATCGATGCACTATCATGATGTGCGAAAGTTTGGTACGATGCATTTATTCAACAAGGGTGAGGCTGAGCGATCTTTACCACTCGCACAGATAGGAACTGATCCATTTGAACCTGAGTACTTATTTGAGGAAATTTTTCCGAAAATCAAGAAAAGTTCGCGAGCAATTAAAAATATTTTGTTAGATCAAACAATTATCGCAGGTCTTGGAAATATTTATGTTGATGAGACACTGTTCAGAGCCAAAATTCATCCACTCAGGTCGGGGACATCATTAACAGAGACTGAAGGACAGTTGATTTTAAGAGAGGCTAAAGATACCTTAGCTGAAGCAGTTAAACAAGGAGGAACTACGATTAGAAGCTATACGAATAGTTTAGGTGAAATCGGGATGTTCCAACAAGAATTGTTCGTCTATGGACAAACAGGGGCACCATGCAAAACATGTGGATCTGAAATTGAAAAATTTAAAGTTTCTATCGTGGTACCCACATTTGTCCAAGCTGTCAACTGATTTCTTAACCGAAATCAATTCACACCTTTTTTTCTTCATCCATATACTATTTCAAGTTAGACTTTGAGCTTTGAGAGGGTGTGGATGGAGATGGTTGAATTACTCTCCTTATTTTTATTGGGAATAGCGGTTAGTATTGATAGCTTTATGGTCGCTTTTAGCTATGGCTTGAAAAGATTAACGTTAGCTAAACCGATGATTGTTCTGATTGGACTTTGTTCAGGATTGGCTTTTGGTTTAGCGATGATGGCTGGTCAGTTACTGATCTTGCTGATGAATGAATTTGTCATTAGTCTGATTGGTGCGATTTTGTTAATTGGTTTAGGTGTCTATAGTTTAATCACATTTGATCAGGAAAAAACAGTGACTGAAAAGCAGTATGATATAGAATTAAAGCGATTAGGTATTGTGATTCGAATTTTGAAAAAACCAGTCCTTGCTGATCTTGATCAGTCGGGTGATATAGCCGGTTTAGAGGTCGTTTGGTTAGCGGTCGCGCTGTCGATTGATGCGAGTGTCGCGGGTCTTGGGGCGTCTTTAGTTGGAATTGATTTGATCGGGATGGGATTAATCTTTATCATGACGACTGCTTTTTTAGCGCTTGGTTTATATATTGGGCGTAAGTTTGCTAAAAAGGAATTACAAGGTTGGGTGCGTTATATTCCTGGCCTTTTGTTAATACTAATTGGAGTTAGTCGGTTATTACTGAGTTGATAGTTAAAAACGATTAAGGATAGTGTAGGTGATTCGATGGGAGCTATTGTTGGTTTAACAGGTAGTATTGCGACGGGGAAAAGTACCGTTGCGGCTCTTTTTGCTCGTGAGGAGATTCCGATTGTTGATGCTGATTTAATTGCACGTCAGGTGATTGAACCTGGCCAACGTGCATACGATCAAGTTGTCCAAGCCTTTGGTCATGAGATTTTAGCACATGATCAATCGATTAATCGTGTTAAATTGGGGCAGATGATTTTTAATGATCAAAAAAAACGTGCTCAACTGAATCAAATTGTTCATCCCGTTATTATTGAACAATTGATTGAAGATCGAGATCGGTTAATTAAAGCGGGGCACCCTTTAATTGTGCTTGACATTCCACTTTTATATGAACTGGATTTAGCCAAGCTTGTTGATCGGGTTGTTGTTGTCTACTCAACAACTGAAAATCAACTTATTCGCTTAATGGCGCGCGATCAGTTGTCTGAACGCGAAGCACAGCAACGGATTGATACACAAATATCAATCGATGAAAAAAAGCAACGAGCAGATTATATCATTGATAATAATGGTACAAAACAACAGACAGAAACACAATTTCACCAGCTATTAGAAATTCTTTTTTCTATGTAAACGGTTTTACCATATTAATCGTAATTGTGAAACAATAGTGTTATAATTGATGATAGTCTATTATGTTTATATACGGCGACAGATAATTTAAATTATATTAATGGGGTGTCATTGATGGGGTTTAAAGAAACATTTAATAAATACTTTAATAATCATTCTGAATCTCGTGATAATCATTGGGATAAAAATCTAAAAACGAAATATTTTAAAACAACGAAAGATAAAGCATTTGACAAAGTTCTTTATTACTTTAGACAACAACAAAATTGTGAGATCAATTCTGAGTCTCAAAAACATGGGGAAATTAGTATCAATTATAAAGGCAAGCGCCGTGCTTTTGTAATTGTAACAATTATTATGGTTAAACCGTATCGAACGGCAATTGACTTTTCAATTACGACTGAGGGCGGTATTTTTGACTTAGGATTTAGCCATAACTTAATCCCTAAATTTTACCGAGATCTAGAAAAGGAAATTCCACTTTTAGATCAACAAGAACAAGTCTATTAATCCAAAGATGGGAATGAAAAAAGATGCGGTGTCCAAGCTGTCAAAATAAAAATACTCGTGTCTTAGATTCACGACCGATCGAAGAAGGAGACGCGATTAGAAGACGACGTGAATGTGAAGAATGTAGTTACCGTTTTACGACATTTGAACGAATTGAAGAAATGCCGTTAATTGTCGTTAAAAAAGAAGGTGTACGTGAAGCTTTTAGTCGGGAGAAACTGATTCGTGGTCTAATCAAGGCGTGTGAAAAACGACCAGTCTCACATGAACAACTAAAGCAACTAGCGATTGATGTTGAACGGGAATTAAGAAGTAGAGGTTCTGCAGAAGTAGAAAGTAAAGATGTCGGTGAGTTAGTGATGGATCATTTAGCTCAAATCGATGAAGTTGCTTACGTTCGCTTTGCCTCGGTTTATCGTCAGTTCAAAGATATTAACGTCTTTTTAGACGAACTAAAAGAAATTATGAGTTATACCGATAAAAAAGAAAAATGAGCCGTGTAGGCTCTTTTTTCTTTGTGCTATAATAGAGGCACAAAATAAAAAGGAGGCATAATATGCACCAATCAATTGGGAAAATTCTACCTGCAGATCATTTCACGATTACTAAACATCGTTCATTTACTGAAGACCACTATCAATCACTCTATCAACTCTATCAACCAATAATTGGTGTGGATGCGACAGCATTTTATTTAACGTTGTACCACCTTTTTCAGCCGAGTCAAAAACATAGTCACCATCATTTAATGCAAATTTTAAATTTACCATTGAACGCAATTTATCAGGCACGATTAAGTTGTGAGGCAATTGGACTTATTCATACATATAAAAAAGACCTCGAAAGTGGTTCGGTCTATCATTATCAATTGAACGAGCCACTTACGGCTAAGCAATTTTTAAAAAATGATCTGTTGAATCAGATGTTGCTTCATCAAATTGGGCGTCAGAAATATCAATTGATTCAGGAATCAGTTAGTTTGGTTTTTGAGGGTCAAGATCAGAATCAGCTAGGGGAAAATGTGACGGCTCGCTTTTCTGATGTGTTTCAGTACAATGGGGCAACGCAGTCGTTGGTTCCAGTCGCTGAGCAGGGTGATGAGCCGAAAGCTGTGCCGGTGATGCAAGGTGCTGATATTGACTGGAAGTGGCTTGAGCAAAGTTTGATTGATCGAATGTTACCGGCGAAAAAGATTCTTTCTAGTGACAATGTAATGTTAATTGAACAGATGGCTGGTCTCTACCAATTGACGACGACACAGTTGGATAAGGCGATTCAATGGGCGGTTACGAGTGATCATCAGTTAAGTCGGGAAGAGTTTAAAGCGGCTTGCTTGGACTTGGTAGAAACATTGCCAGAACAACAAGTGAAAATTGTTAATCAACGAGAGAAAATAAAGCCAACAGACCAGACGAACAAATCAAAAAGAGAGCAATTTGTAGAACGGATGGAGACGATTAGTCCAAAAGAGTTATTGGAGGATTTGTCGAGTGGGCGACAAGCATCTCAACAAGACTTGAAAATGATTGCTAATATTATGGATGCGCAAGGGCTTCAACCTGGAGTAATGAATGTGTTGATTCATTATGTTATGCTTAAAACAGATATGAAGTTGACGCGTTCTTATTTAGAGAAAATTGCAAGCCATTGGTCGCGGAAAAATGTCAAAACCGTTCATCAGGCGATGACATTGGCTAAATCAGAAAATAATAAATATCAACAATGGGATCAGAAAAAACAGTCGAACTATAATCGTCCGAGAAAGAGTCAGGAAATTGTTCCTGATTGGTTTAAGCATCGGAAGAAACAAGCGCCAAAACAAGCACAAACGAGTGAGCCGAATCCAGAAATTGATCAAATTTTACAAGCATTTAAAAATAAAAAGAACTGAGTAGAGGTGAATGAACAATGGAATCGATTCAAACATCATTAAAAAAATGGATGAAAGATAAAGCATCGTTTCAAGATGTTTACCAGCAAATGCGAACAGACATTACGAATGATCCGGATATTAAGCAACTATTACGTGAACACCCACAGTTGGATAATACGGCGATTGATCGACAGTTAATTAAGTTATATGAATATCAGTCGCAAAATAAAGATTGCAATAATTGTCCAGATGGGGGCTGTTCAAATAACATTTTGCCTGGCTACAAACCGAAAATCGAAGTCATTGGTACGAATATTCACGTCAGTTATGAAAAGTGTCAATACACAATTATTAAAGAGGCGCAACAAGAGCGTGCGACTTTAATTAAAAGTTTATATATGCCGAAAGAAATCTTGCATGCTTCAATCGCAGATATTCACGGTGATGATCCGGGAAGGCATCAAGGAATTGTTGCGATTTCACAATTTTTAACCCAGATTGACGATAAACTACCGAAAAAAGGGCTTTATTTTCACGGACCATTTGGTGTCGGTAAGACGTACTTTCTCGGTGCGGTAGCGAATGAATTGGCTGATCGTAAAATTTCATCAATGTTAATTTATATGCCAGAGTT
Source organism: Amphibacillus indicireducens (assembly GCF_039539605.1). Lineage (NCBI taxonomy): Bacteria > Bacillati > Bacillota > Bacilli > Caryophanales > Bacillaceae > Amphibacillus > Amphibacillus indicireducens. Next base: position 8,538 of record NZ_BAABDL010000140.1, read on the forward strand.
TGTTCGAGAAATTAAATCATCAATTAAAGATGATTCGATTGGTGAGAAAATCGATCAATTCAAAAAGATCCCTGTGTTAATGCTTGATGATATTGGCGCGGAGTCAATTTCAGCTTGGTTTAGGGATGAAGTACTTGGTTCAATTTTGCAGTATCGAATGATGGAGGGTTTGCCAACGTTTTTCAGCTCCAATTATTCGCTCGATCAGTTGGAAAAGCACCTCTCGACAACAACGAGAGGCGAGATTGAGCAATTAAAAGCCGGACGAATTATTGAAAGAATTCAGCAATTAAGCGAACCTGTAGAAATCAATGGTAGAAGTCATAGATAATTTTAAACTTTTTGATCAAATAGATGCGGTTAACTAAGGTGTTAGCCTCATCTATTTTATTATGCGCTGATAATTAATCATTTTTTCAAAAAGTCATCCATACAATATAACAGTGTCTGAAGAGATGGATGTGATTAAATGGTGAAAATTAAATTTGATCATGAGCTTGACCTTACAATGTTTAAAGACAAGTTGAGAGAAGAACAGCTAATGTGGCGAGTGTTAAGTGATCACGAACTTGAAATTCTCGATCAAGAACTAGAAAAGATAAGTCAGTTGTTCATGCAGATGTTTTATGCAGTTGATCTAAAGCCAAAGCTGATCGAAATTTTAATCAATCGGTATTTTTATGATGATTTTGATGAAATGAATGCAATCTTAGCTTATGCTGCTCAAATGTTGTTAACCGATCAGTTTGACGATGTTGCCTTTTTATCTGATTTAAGGCTAACGATGAAGCAGTATTTTAGTCTGGAATCTGAACAAACGTTCATTCACTACGACAAACAAAAGCATGTTTTCTTTGAACAGGCTGGTTGGTTATTAGAAGAAGTGACAGCACGGGCAATTGACGAAAAAAAACAAGAGGAACGCTATCAAGTTTTTTTACAATCATTAAGAGAATATGTCAAAACAAGAGAACGAGGACCGCTTTGCTTTGTGAAATGGACAGCAGATGAGATTCAAATTTTCCATGAAAACGGTCACCGTTATACATTAGCTGAATTAAATGATATTATCATGGAAACACCGATTCATATTTACCAATTTGCTCAAAACGAACAGAAGATTAGTCCGTTTCTAGCACTTAATCCGAGACAGATTTTAATCTATTCTGATGATGAAGCGGATCCAATTATTATGTCATTGCAAAATATTTTTGATGAGCGACTCGTGATCATTCGTAATAATATTTTTCCTTTTGAAAATAAATAATTGAAATCCGGCTTGCTTTTTGAGGTTGAAAGCTTTATAATACTAAGCATAATTCGATATCAAAAAAGTTATGATAAGGACACGATGATTCGTCTGATGTTCAAAAGAGAGGGAAGTTTGGCTGAAATCTTCCTGTTCATTCAATTAATCATTACCACCTTGGAACCCCATTTTTGAAACTTTTAGTAGAAAATGGCGTCACTCTACGTTACAGAGCCCAGGAGCCAAATGGTCTGGATTCAGATTATTTGGGAACGAGGGTGGAACCACGAGTTAATGCTTGTCCCTTTGCGATTTACGCAGAGAGATAGGCATTTTTTTATTGGGTTAATTTTTAATAAAAGGAGCAGATTCAGAATGGAAAAACAAATCATGATTACATTCCCTGATGGGGCGAAGAAGGCATTTCCACAGGGGACAACTGGAGAAGATATTGCACAATCTATTTCACCAGGTTTAAGAAAGCAAGCTGTTGCGGTGACATTAGATCAGGTAGCTTTTGATTTGAGAACGCCTTTACCAGGTGATGGGGAAATTGCCATTATCACAAACAAACAACCAGAAGGCTTAGAGATTATGCGTCATACAACAGCTCACGTGTTGGCGCAAGCGATTAAACGTTTATTTGGTTACAATGTTAAATTAGGTGTTGGCCCAACAATTGAAGATGGTTTCTATTATGATATCGATATGGATCATTCGTTAACACCTGAGGATTTACCAAAAATCGAAAAAGAGATGCAGCGTATTATTGATGAGAACCTAGAAATTAGACGCGTGGAAGTGAGTCGTGCTGAAGCAGAGAAGGTCTATCATGATATTGGTGATGAGTTGAAGCTTGAGTTGCTTGAAGCAATTCCTGAAGATGAAACTGTCACAATCTATGAGCAAGGTGAATTTTTTGACCTTTGTCGTGGGGTTCACTTACCAACAACAAGTAAAATTAAAGTGTTTAAATTGTTGAGTATTTCTGGTGCTTATTGGCGTGGAGATAGCAACAATCAGATGCTCCAACGAATTTATGGAACAGCTTTTAACAAGCAGTCTGAGTTAGATGAATATCTCCGTATGCGTGAGGAAGCAAAAGAGCGTGATCACCGAAAACTAGGTAAAGAGCTCGGTCTATTTACGGTTTCACAAAAAGTTGGTCAGGGTTTGCCAATCTGGTTACCAAAAGGTGCAACGATTCGCCGGATTATCGAACGCTACATCGTTGATATCGAGGAGAAATTAGGTTACGACCATGTTTATACACCTGTTTTAGGTAGTGTTGAATTGTACAAAACAAGTGGGCACTGGGATCACTACAAGGACGATATGTTCCCAACTTTAGAAATGGATAACGAAGATTTAGTGCTTCGTCCGATGAACTGTCCACACCATATGATGGTTTATAAGAATCAATTGTATAGTTATCGTCATTTGCCAGTTCGAATTGCCGAACTTGGTACAATGCACCGTCATGAAATGTCTGGCGCTCTCGCTGGATTGCAACGTGTACGGGCGATGACACTTAACGATGCCCATATTTTTGCCCGACCAGATCAATTGAAAGAAGAGTTTATTCGAGTTGTTGAGCTGGTGCAAAATGTTTACCGTGATTTTGGGATTGAGGATTTCTATTTCCGTCTATCATACCGTGATCCTGAAGATAAAGAGAAATACATCGATAATGATGAGATGTGGGAAATGGCAGAGGCTACTCTAAAAGAAACAATGGAAGAAATGAACTTGGAGTATGTTGAAGCTGTCGGTGAAGCGGCTTTCTACGGTCCAAAACTTGATGTTCAAGTTAAGACTGCGTTAGGCAAAGATGAAACACTGTCAACTGTTCAACTTGACTATCAAGCTGCTGAACGATTTGATCTATCTTATGTTGGTGAAGATGGCCAGGAGCACCGTCCAGTTGTGATCCACCGAGGAATTGTTGGCACAATGGAGCGGTTCGTTGCTTTCTTAATTGAAGAATATAAAGGCGCTTTCCCAACATGGCTAGCACCGATCCAAGCGCGAATTATTCCTGTTTCTAATGATGCACATGCTGATTATGCGAAAAAGCTTGAAGATGAGTTGCGGATGGCGGGGATGCGTGTCGAAGTTGACTTACGTGAAGAGAAAATGGGCTACAAGATTCGTGAAGCTCAAACTGAAAAATTACCATTTGCGTTAGTCGTTGGTGATAATGAAGTCGAAGCTGGCGCGGTCAACGTTCGTCGTTATGGTAAGAAAAAATCTGAAACATTAAGCTTGGCAGATTTTAAAGCAATGGTTGCTGAAGAGATTGAAGTAAAGTCGAGAAAATAATAGAACAAATTGGGACTGTCCGTTAGTGTAGGGCAGTTCTTTTTTTTGCTCAAGAAATTATAAAATCAGTTGTTTGTGGATAACTTTTTGCTTGTCAGATGTCTAAGAAACTTTATGGACATTTTAAGTGAAATACCTGACGATTAGCCCTTATTCGTTAGAAATCGGCTTGATTCAGAGGTTGATCTCTGACGATTAGCCCTTATTCGTTAGAAATCGGCTTGATTCAGAGGTTGATCTCTGACGATTAGCCCCTATTCGTTAGAAATCGGCTTGACTCAGAGGTTGATCTCTGACGATTAGCTCCTATTCGTTAGAAATCGGCTTGATGCAAAGGACGATCTCTGACGATTAACTCCTATTCATTAGAGATCGTTACGATTTTGAGGAGATCTCTGATGATTAGTGCTTATTCGTTACCTCCCTGACGATTTTCCAGCGAGATAGGGCACGATTAAGTACTATTCGTTACCTCTCTGACGATTATTCCAGCGAGACAGGGTACGATTAGCTCTATTTGTTACATCTATCGCGATTATTTTATATACATTTCAGAGGATTTATAGTTATGAAAGTATGTCCTATATATTGATATCCTATAATCAGGCTTAGATTTCTCAACATAGTGTGAAGACCTATCTTATGATATTAAGTCCTATTTTTTGTTGCTAAACAAAACCTCACTTGAGAGAATATCTTTATTTTTTTAAAAAATATTCTAGATATGCTATGCAGGGTCTGTTACCATGGAATTAAGTATAGGTTTACATTGCGCGTCTATTATCTAATCTAATGAATGGAGATGCAGACAATGAAACGATTGAATCAAATGGAGAGCTTGTGACAGATACGCTTATTTTGTCTGTTGTTGCTTATCACGAACACTGTTACTCAGATCACTTAAAGCGAGGAAGAGGTTTCTTCTTATCGGGAGAGCCACTCAATGGATGGGTAGCTAACGTAGGCTTCTTTTTAGCAATCATTATCGCCATTGTTAGCCTTATTTTCTTTGATGACATGGCCGCTCTATTTTTTGTTAGTTTAATTCCGATTGGTTATCGATTATATTCATATTTTATCTACGAACGTTTATTAAAAAAATAACGTTCTAATTTTTCGTCAGTTATTTGCATTAAAGGAGATAGAGAAAATGTTTGAATTTCAATGGTTTGAGTGGCTTGTTTTAATTATAGCTGGATTAGGGATTGGTTTTGCTAAAACAGGTATACAAGGCTCAACGATTCCTGTCGTTGTATTAATGGCGATTACATTTGGTGGTCAAATTTCAGCGGGAATGATGCTGTTATTTTTATTAGTTGGTGATGCATTTGCAGTTAAGCATTACGGTAAAGAAGTCAGTATTAAAGGAATCTGGCATCTCTTACCATCGACAGTTGTTGGAGTAATCCTTGGTGTTATTTATGGGAATATGATTAATGATAACCAATTTAAGATGACGATTGGTGTGATCGTCTTGATTTGTTTGGCATTATTAATTCATAAAGAGATTAAGAAATCGACGATTAAAATTCCTAATCATTCTTTTGTCTCAGCAATTGTCGGTGTATTAAGTGGTTTTAGCTCGATGGTAGGTAATGCGGCAGGGCCGATTTTTTCTGTTTACATACTAAGTAAAACGATCGATAAACGGAAGATGATTAGTACAACTGCTTGGTTTTTCATCGTGACTAATTTAGTGAAGTTACCTTTCCATATCTTTGTCTGGCAAACAATTGATTTTTCTAATCTTGTTTTAGCACTCATTTTATTGCCAATCATCTTTATCGGAACTCGAGTGGGAATCCTTGTTATCCAACATATTGAAGAAAAAACGTATCGAAAATTAATCTTTGTAACGACAATTCTTTCAGCAATCTATTTATTTATCGCTTACAGCTATGAAGAGTAAAAATTCTTCGTGATAAATATCGAAAAAACGACCCCTTAATATTACATTAATGTT
>NZ_BAABDL010000141.1:0-21921 GCF_039539605.1 Amphibacillus indicireducens
CGCCGTATACGAGAACCGTATGTACGGTGGTGTGAGAGGGACGGAGGTTAGTCACCTCCCCCTATCTCAATTTAATCATTAGTGAATACGGATAAGAACCAGTCCCAAATGGATTTGAAGAAATCACCAATCGCTTGAATTAACCCTTGTCCTTCTTCACTTTCGGCAAAGTCGCTTATCCAGTTACGAGTGGCATCGATTGTGTCTGTTACTTTACTCCAGTCAATATTGAGGTTACGTAGTTTATCAAACAATTCAACTAAACGATCAAGTTGAGTATCAGATAGGTTGATTCCTAATTCCTCTGCTAATCGTTTAATGAGATCACGTAATTCTTCAGTCGTTTCTGGGCGCTGTTTTTCAATCTCTTCTTTAATGCGATTCATTAAATCTGTTGCTTGTTCATCATCGATATTTTCATCTTCAGCAAGTTCAGCTGTTACCACCATTTCTTCGTTAGCTGCTTGCTTTACTTCTTCATCAATCTCTTCGCCTGTTACCGCCTCATATGCTTTCATAATTCCAGTTAAAGCGCCAGTCCCTGAGACGTCAAATGGAGCTGTTACATAGATTTCAGCCCCGGTAATGCCTGCGGTAGCTAATGCGTTGGAATACATGGCACCAGTAATATAAGTAATTTTGTTTGTTGTAACGGCAATCCCAGTATTATCATCACGTAGGTCAACTCGGGCAGAAGATAGTGCGTTCGAGCCAATTTGGGATGCGGGAATATGGTCGCCTAAATAATTATGCTCTTCTTCGTTAGTTACATAAATAATCGTGATCTCATCTTCATTGTCGATACCCATTTCTTTTAAGATAGCATCTCGTTGATCAGCAGATAAATCTTCACCTAGTGTTACGATGACTTCTCCTGTAATGGCATCAGCAAGTGCTGTTGGAATTGTTGCATGGATGAAAAATGATAAGATGAGTATCATCATGCTACATTTTAAAATAAATTTTTTCATGGGAAAATCTCCTTTTTCACTTTTTTAAAAAGCTTATGTTCATTCTACAACATTTAATTGAGCTTGTCTTGTCAAAAATATCGCCAAGAATATAGACGTTAGTTAATCATTCAACATTGAAGTTCACTATTGTTGTCAAATTTTAAGTTAAAATAAAATAACTAGCAAGTCGATTAACGACTCGCTAGTTAAGTTAATTTGTATCGGCTATCTTGATTGGTTCGGGCTTTGTTTTTCTATTCGGCGTATGAATTGTACTGTTACCGTTAAAGATTCCGCCTTCTTCAATGACGAGGCCTTCAGTCACAATCTTACCGGTAATCTTACCGCTAGCATGGATTTGAATTTTTTCGCTAGTTTTAATCTCGCCATTCGCTTCACCAGCTACAATCACGTTCTTTGCTTGGATGGCTGGTTCTGTATAGCCACTTTTTCCAATATAAACATTACCCTCGCATTCGATTGCACCATATACTTTACCATCAATCCGCAAGCTTGTCGGTAATTTAATTTTTCCTTCAATAATCGTATCTTTTCCGATAATTGTTTCAAGCACTTTATGTTTCTTTTTTCGGCTGAACAAAGTGAAAACCCTCTCTTAGTTTATTTCATTGTCAAAAAAGTTTAGGTAAGGCTCAGGATCAACAGCTTTTCCTGATTTAATGATTTCATAATGCAAATGTGGACCTGTACTTCTCCCTGTTGAACCAAGTTCACCAATGACATCCCCCTTTAAGACTTGATCACCTTGCTCAACACTTATTTTTGATAAATGTGCATAAAGTGTCTCATATCGATCACTGTGATTGATGATAATCGTGTTACCGTAACCACCATGATATTGAGCTAATTGAACAGTTCCATCTGCCGCTGCATAAATTGGCGTTCCAGTTTTGCCACGGACATCAATACCAGAGTGGATCGCGCGAGACCGATTAAAAGGATCGTTTCTCGGTCCAAATGGTGAGGTGATTTTATTTGGATCGGTCGGCCAATGAGTCGGGATATAAAGTAAGTTTTCTTCTAGTTGCTCAATACTTGCAATTGTTTGATGATACCGATCAACTAAATGAGATGTTAATAATAAATCATCTGTTGGGACAGTTTCTAGATTAAGAAGATTCTCATCTTCAAATGGGATCTCAATTCCACCTAGTGCCTCATCTGGTAAATCACTCATTTGTTGGTGAATCATTTCTTCAATCTCGTTCAGTTCAAAATAACGATTAATGACGAGTTCACGTTCATCAATCAGTTGGTCAATTTTTGCTGACAATTGGTATGTCGTACGATTTAAGCTAACAATTTCTTCGTTTAGAGCCATATTTTTAGTTAATAGCTCTTTATTAACCGAGATGTAATGAAATAAAAGACCGATTGGAATTAAAATAAGAATGATCGTAATACTAATGAATAAACGTGGGATGGTGAATTGTTTAACGGGCTTCGTAATATTATTTGGTACCATCGTAAACGTCCATTTTTGGAGTCGGAATCTTTTTCGTTTTAGCTTCAGTCTCAGTCTCTCCTTTCGAAATTAAGCTTTAAAGAAATTTAAAAGCCAATTTTTTAGTCCTCTTTTACCATAAGTAAATACCTATTAATTATCAATAGTTTAATAGAATTTGTAACCAACTTGAAACATAACTAGACAAAAAAGTTCATATTATTAGCTTATTTAGTTTGAGAAAGTCTATTTGTTTGACTAAACAAACTCAGATTTTGAAAATGAATTGGATTTACTGTTGAGTTGAAAGATTCAGAAATGTATAATGAAACCCAAGTGAGTTATGGGTGGTTTTTCCCTCACTAGATTCAAAGAAAAGAGTTGATGTTAATGAGTGGACAAGCAAAGTATATTCAAATCTATTTGATTAAGTGGCTGATCTTTGCGACGCTAGTTGGTTTTGGTGGTGGAATCTCAGCGTTAGCTTTAAGCTATGGGATTGACTGGTTGTCACAATATGGAGTGAAAGTTCCCACGATACTTGCTCCAGCGATTGGTGGCTTGATTGTCATTCTGATCTATAAAATCGATCGAGAAGTCGCTGGTTCTGGAACGAGAAACTACATTAACGCAATCAATCTCTATCAAGGACAAATTAGCCGTCGAACATGGCTAACCAAACTAATTGCGTCATCAGCAACAATTGGTTTTCGTGGTAGTGGCGGTGTTGAAGGTCCGATGGTATTAATGGGTGGAAGTGTCGGTAATATGGTTAGTAAGCTTCCACTGATAAAGAAACTAATTGATAAAGAAGATCATCGAATTCTTGCTGTTTGTGGTGCGGCTGGAGCAATCGGGGCTGTCTTTCGTTCGCCTTTAGGAGGCGGAGTCTTTGTTGCAGAAATTTTGTATAAATCCTCTATGCATTACCTAGATATGTTTCCAGCTATATTATCGTCAACGATGGGTTTCGTAATTTATAGTACACTCGGCACTGCCGATCCTCTATTTTCTGTATCCTATTATTTACCTGAACCAACAAATGTCGGTTACTTTATTATTGCAGGTTTAGTGGCGGGCTTTGTCTCACTTTTATTTATGGGTGCAATTCATTATGCAGAACAATTTAGTGAACGTTTCGGGAATAAGAAAATCGGCCAATTAATGCCTGTTTTTGGTGGTTTATTAACGGGTATGATTCTTTTATTTCTCCCCCAAGTTGGTGGTACAGGGATAAATTTTATTCAAGATCTGATCGAACAGTCATTTGGAACATTATTTTTGATCCTCGTGTTAATTGCTAAAATTCTTGCCACTGCGTTTACAGTTGGGTTAAAAGCAAGTGCAGGGTTAGTCGTTCCTGCACTTTTCATCGGCGCGACAACAGGTGCGATCGTCGGTAATCTGTTTGCTGCAGAGAGCGGGCTCGCATCTTCTTTAGTAGTGGCAGGTATGTCAGCAAGCCTTGCTGCAACTGCCAATGTACCGATTGCAGCAGCAATCTTGTTGATCGAAATGGTCGGTTTTCAAGTTGGTGTAGCTGCAGTTGTTGGGAGTGTGATTGGCTACGTCATAGGTCGAAGGAAAATGATTTATTTAAAAACGAGTGGCTCAGGTGCTGATTTTCGTTCAGGCAAAGATTTTAGAAAGCTTGATCGCTATTTTGAATAAGTTGATTAATTTTTTGAAAACTTGATCATAATCAATTTATTCTATTAAACAATTGGTTATAATTAAGGTAATCATTTCGGAACATTGTGTCTTATCTGAATAAGTTCAATAGGAGGAGCAATTGAGATGAAAAAAGTTATCTTTCAATTGGAACAGTTAACGTGTCCGAGTTGTATGAAAAAAATAGAAACAGGTTTAATTGAATCGCATGGTGTTGAAGATGCATTTGTTTTCTTCAAGTCTTGTAAAGCAAAAGTCGAGTATGACTCAAATCAAACAAATCCAGCAAGTTTGAAATCAGTCATAGAAGAGTTGGGTTTCTCGGTTATTTCTTAGACAAAACCGAGATGACAACTAAGCCAATTCGCTTTAGTTTAAGTTCAGATAGTATAGTAAAAGTAATAATCGAGTGTTTAATAGTTGATTAGGGAGTGTTGTTATGTCATCACATACTCAAAATGAAAGTGGTCATTCAATGCAAGCGTGCGTTCAGTTAGTACCAATTTTCAACCATTTAAAAAATGAACAAATGTCTGAGGTGATGAATACCGTTCATTCAACTCAATATCAGAGTGGCGATCATTTATTTCATGCGGGTGATGAGTCTGATGCACTCTATGTTGTTCATACGGGAAAGGTGAGAGTTTACCGACTATCTGAGGGCGGTAAAGAACAGCTCGTCCGTTTGTTATTGCCAGGTGATTTTACAGGTGAATTAGCTCTGTTTCGTGAGAGTGAACATGAATCGTATGCTGAAGTGATTGAAGATGCTCAAGTTTGTCGAATTTCCAGGTCAGATCTACAGGGATTGTTGGAGCGTTATCCGTCAATTTCATTACATGTTTTAAATGAATTGGCCTCTCGATTAGAACAAGCTGAACAACAAACAACCCGTGTAGCAACAGAAAAAGTACCGGTTAGACTTGCTCATTTTTTTGCTGAGTTGATGCCACCATTTAAAAATGAAGCAGAAATCATATTACCGATGTCTAGAAAGGATTTAGCTGCACATTTAGGGACAACACCTGAAACGGTCAGTCGGACACTTAAAAGTTTTGAACAAGTCGGATATATTACGCAGAAAGGTCATAAGAAAATCGTGATTCATGATATTGACCTGATGTTAGTTGAGGTTTGAATCGTTTTAATAATCGAGTTCGTTTAAATGACAGCTTTAGTGGGAAAGGTATTCACTGAGGTTGTTTTTTTGTTCTAATCATCGTGATAAGCAATGTGAAGTTGTTATTGACACACTTGTATATACAAGGTAAAATGAAAGCGAAACCATTACCTGTATATACATGTATGGTTTGGATTAAAAATCTGATCAAAGAGAGGGATTAAAAATGGCGAAGTACTCGGATTCGGCAAAAGAGCTTTTGAAACTCGTCGGCGGTAGTGAAAATATTTCAGTGGTCACGCATTGTGCGACGCGAATGAGGTTTGTCTTGAATGATACCGACAAAGCTGATGCTAAAGAGATTGAAAAGCTCGATGTGGTAAAAGGGACATTTACGAATGCTGGTCAATTTCAGGTCATTGTAGGAAATGAGGTTGCATCATTTTATAATGAGTTTACTAAAATTGCTGGTGTAGGTGATACGTCAAAAGAAGAAGCAAAAGTTGCAGCGAAGAAAAATATGAACTTCTTGCAACGATTAATTGCCAACTTAGCAGAAATATTTACACCAATTATTCCTGCTTTAGTTGTTGGGGGATTAATTTTGGGTTTTAGAAACATTATCGGTGAAATTTATCAATTTGGTCCTACAGGTGATCAGGCACTCGTTGAATTATCCCAGTTTTGGCAAGGTACGTTTGATTTTCTCTGGCTAATCGGTGAAGCAATCTTTCACTTTTTACCTGTAGGGATTGTTTGGTCGATTACGAGAAAGATGGGGACGACTCAGATTCTAGGGATTGTTTTAGGATTAACACTCGTTTCACCACAATTGCTCAATGCCTATGGGGTTGCTGAAGCGGCTGAAATTCCGTTTTGGGACTTTGGTTTTGCTCAGGTTGATATGATTGGCTACCAAGCACAGGTTATACCAGCTATTTTAGCAGGATTTGTTTTGGCTTATTTAGAAATTGGTTTAAGAAAAATTGTACCAAGTGTTGTCTCGATGATTCTAGTGCCGTTTTTTGCATTGTTACCAGCTGTGATTATTGCTCATGTTGTTTTAGGACCGATTGGTTGGGTAATTGGTGATTGGATTTCTGATATTGTTTATACGGGTTTAACATCAACATTTGGTTGGCTATTTGCATCGATCTTTGGCTTTGCTTATGCCCCGCTCGTTATAACCGGATTGCATCATATGACAAATGCGATTGATTTACAATTGATGGGCATCTTTGACGGAACCAACCTGTGGCCGATGATTGCACTATCAAATATCGCTCAAGGTTCTGCGGTTGTTGCAATGATCATTCTCAATCGAAGAGATAAAGTGGAGCAACAAGTTTCTATCCCTGCTGCAATTTCTTGTTATTTAGGTGTAACTGAGCCCGCAATGTTCGGGATTAACTTGAAATATGGTTTTCCATTCTTAGCGGCTATGATTGGTTCATCAATTGCAGCCGTGATCTCGGTTGGTTCGGGTGTAATGGCCAATTCAATTGGTGTCGGTGGAATTCCAGGATTCCTCTCAATTCAGGCAGGTCACTGGATCATGTTCTTTGTTGCCATGGCAGTCGCAATCGCTGTTCCAATTGTGTTAACAATGGCATTTGCCAAAACTAAACTAGGCAAAAATGCGTATCAACGATTAGGTAAAGAATAGCTTTATCGTAACAGCCATTTACTAAGTGCAGACTTAATAAATGGTTGTTGCTCTTTTTAATCTAGATACTTTATTAATAAATATAATAAATACTCATAGGGGGATGATGTTGTGGTGCAACCATGGTGGAGGAAATCAGTTGTTTACCAAATTTATCCGAAAAGTTTTAATGATACAACAGGTTCAGGTGTTGGAGACATTCAAGGGATTATTGAAAAGTTGGATTATTTAAAAGAATTAGGAGTCGATGTCATATGGCTCACACCTATTTATGATTCACCACAAAATGATAACGGCTATGATATTCGTGACTATTATCAAATATTTGAACCATATGGAACAATGGCTGACGTGGATCGATTACTGCAAGAAGCGCATGATCGTGATCTAAAGGTCATTTTTGACCTCGTTGTCAATCATACATCAACAGAACATCAATGGTTTAAACAATCGGCATCAAGCAAAGACAATCGATACCGTGATTTTTATATTTGGAAAGACGGAAAAAACGGTCAACCACCAACAAATTGGCAATCAAAATTTGGTGGAAATGCTTGGCAATATGATGAAGTGACCGATCAGTATTATTTACACTTATTTGATACAACACAAGCAGACTTAAACTGGGAAAACCAATACGTGCGTGATGCTGTTTATCAAATGATGAACTTTTGGATTGAGAAAGGAATCGATGGGTTTCGTCTTGATGTCATTAACCTGATTTCAAAGGATCAGAGATTTCCTGATGATGACGGATCGGTTCCACCAGGTGATGGACGTAAGTTTTATACCGACGGTCCAAAAATTCATCAGTTTTTACATGAAATGAATCAGTCAACATTTAAAGGGAAAGATTTATTAACAGTTGGGGAAATGTCCTCGACTTCAATTGATGCGTGTGTAAACTATACAAAGCCCGAGCGTGAAGAACTTGATATGACATTTAATTTTCACCATCTCAAAGTTGATTATCCGAAGGGTGAAAAGTGGACAACGGCTCCATTTGACTTCCAGCAACTTAAAGAGATCTTGTCGACTTGGCAAGTTGGGATGCACAAAGGTGGAGGGTGGAACGCGCTCTTTTGGTGTAACCATGATCAACCTCGAATTGTTTCGCGGTTTGGCGATGAAGGTAGGTATCATAAAGAGTCCGCCAAAATGTTAGCAACAACGATTCACATGATGCAAGGGACACCTTATATTTATCAAGGTGAAGAAATTGGGATGACAAATCCTAACTTTAAATCAATTGACCAATATCGTGATGTTGAATCATTGAATATGTTTCGAATCAAACGGGCTGATGGTGATGACCCGAAAACATTACTGAAGATTTTAAGCGAAAAGTCACGTGATAATTCTCGAACACCAATGCAATGGAATAGTGACGTAAATGCTGGCTTCACAAAGGGTATACCTTGGATTGATTTGGCTGACAATTATCAGCAGATAAATGTTGATCATGCCCTAGCAGATTCAGACTCAATTTTTTATCATTATCAAAAATTAATTAAACTTAGGAAGAAGTATGATATTATAACGACAGGTGACTATCAATTAATCCTACCCGACGATCAAGCAATTTTTGCTTATATTCGGAAGGATAATGATGAACAACTCGTTGTGTTAAATAATTTTTACTCAGAAACGGTTGAATATGACCTTGCTGACTTATTTAGTGCAGACTATAGTACGGCTGATGTATTGATCAGTAATTACACTGATCAGACGGGTAATGTTAGAAAAGGGAAGTTACGTCCTTATGAATCAGTTGTTTATCATTTGAAGTGAACCAAAATGTTATAGATAAGGAAGTTCAGTAATGAAGCGGAAATACGATCTGATTTATCGATCATTAGTTGAGAGAATTGAACGTGAAGAGTGGGGAATTGGCGAGTTGCTCCCCTCTGAGAATGAATTAAAAGATCATTATCGAACGTCTCGAGAAACAATTCGAAAGGCATTGAATGTATTATCACAAAAAGGTTATATTCAAAAGGTGAGGGGAAAAGGTTCGGTCATCATCGAACGTAATAAGTTTAACTTTCCCGTCTCCGGCTTAGTTAGCTTTAAAGAGCTCGTTGACAAAATGGATCTAGACGTAAAAACCCATGTAGAAGATGTGGGCTTACTGAAGGCTGATCCGTTTTTACAAGAGCACTTACAAGTCGCAAAAGATGAACCGGTCTGGCAATCGATTCGTACGCGAGAATTTTCAGGTGAGCGTGTGATTCTCGATAAAGACTTTTTAATTGCCGATCATGTACCAAATTTAACGACTGAGATTTGTCAGGATTCAATTTATGCCTATTTGGAAGGTGAACTTGGACTGACGATCAGTTTTGCCAAGAAAGAAATAACTGTTGAAGAACCAACAGAAGAAGATGCACGATTATTAGACCTCGGTGATTTTAATCACGTTGTTTTAATCAAAAATTATGTTTATTTAGATGATGCGACTCTGTTTCAATATACAGAATCTCGCCATCGACCAGATCGCTTTCGTTTTGTTGATTTTGCGAGGCGACATCATTAAAGGGAATCAACAAGTGTGTGATCAAGAACTCGATTGAATGGTTAATCTATTCAATCGAGTTTTTTGATTTTTAAAAGTTAAGAAACAATAAATATTTATTGATTATCGATAAATTATAAGTTAAAATGGAATCATCAAATACAATGTGAGGGTGAACAGTGATGAGAAAATCGTTGTTTTTATTACTGCTGGTTCTAATGATTCTTTCTTTAACGGCTTGTTATCGGTCAGAGGCTACTGCACCGACTGAAAATACGATGGTAGTCAGTCTCATGAATAATGCAAAATTTGCTATCGACCAATTTGAAATACAGACGATATATACAGGCGGTGGAATGATGTATGCTGACGGTACGAATATCCGAAAGGGAGATATCATGAGTATGGTTTTTACTGATAAGGAGGACTTTGACTTAAAGGGGAGTGAAGCTTTTTCTTTTTATGCAGTTAGAGAAGATGGTCGGCGGATCTCTTTAGGTCACCAGACTTTAGAGCTAACGCCAAACCATGGTTATCTATTCGAGGTTCGAGGTAATACTGCAGATGACGCACATTTAGTTGCCGTTGAAAGCGATCAATAAACTATGATTAATTGAATGTATTAAGGAAAATAGTGAAGCGTCAAAATCGTTTAAATAATCTATTTATCCTGACGCTTCCTATTGCTATCTCACTTTAATATCGTTATCATAATTCATAAGTCATAAAAAAGGGTGATTGAATGAATCTATTTCACTTCGAATTAAAAAAGATTAAAAACAAACGATTTTTATACCTTTTAGTCCTCATACCTATCATAACCGTCATCACTATTTTTACACTCAGGATCTTTAATGACATTGATTTTTCAACCCAAGAGCGTATTAAAGCAAATCAGTTATTAGCCGATTTAAATCATCGGATTCCTTATTTTTATTATGCGGAACAAGATCCGACATCGGGATTAAATGAAGAAGAGGAAGTCCTCTATGATCTGATTGATCAAGCAGAACGTGAGCGATTCAATTACAGTGTCACAGCATACTACGAAGATTGGATCGACATGAATATAGCGAAGCAAAAAATTTGGAATATTCTCATCGATATCTCAGAGATCGATCCGGATTTCCGTTCTGTAAACATTGAAGATATACATATGGAAAAGCAACTGATCGATTGGGCAGTCGAATATGATATTGGGACACATGAATTTGACTCCGATCAAAATAGTTTATTTGTATTATTTAATAGTTTTCAATGGTTATTTAGTTTACCGGCCATTTTATTAATTATCTTTTTCTTTAGTTTATCGATTTTCTTAGAGCCAAATCATCCAGAATTTAATTATTCAAAAGTGTTACCTGTCTCCTATCCAAGGATAATGGTGAATAAGTTAGCACTATTTTTCTCGATTATAGCAACATATATCTTTTCAATAATTACTGGAAGTTTACTGCTGTCTTTGTTTGATTCGGCATCGCTTAAGGCGCAACTCAATTACCCGGTTGTGAAGTTTGTCGAAGGTGAGATATTGTCGAAGCCTTTTTGGCAAGTACTACTGTTCCAAGTGGCCTTTTTTATTGTCCTAACATTACTAGCTTTAGTGATCGTTTCTCTGTTAGCGCGATTGTTTACTAACGAGTTATTTATTACCTTTATTGTTGGTGCTGTCAGTATGATTGGGATGCAAATGACCCGATTGAGCCCACCTTCTAGCGTCACTTATAATCCGTTCGCTTGGTTAGATACGGCTAATTTTTTATTTTATCAACAAAGTCAATCGATTCTGATTGTCTTAGTTATCTTGTTTATCGTTGTTCTCGCTCTGACATGGTTTGTTTTGTTGAGAAATTTCACTTTACCGAATATCAGACGAAGAGCAAGTTATCGAGGCATTCGAAAAAAATCAAAACTATTCTTATTGCGATTTGAATGGCTGAAGTTACAGCGTCAATCGATTTTATTTTACTCAACAGCAATTATTGTTGCATTTACTCTATTTTCTGCAATCGATAGTTATCAATTTCAAGAGATACACACAGAGCAGGCGTCCAATGATTACTTAGTTGATCTTGAACGTTTGAGAGAGCAGGTTTTGATGTATCCAGAACAAATTGAGATGTATCAACAACTCGTGGATGATCCAGATACGCATCCCGCTGAACTTGATTGGATTGAAGTGATGTTAGAAGAGACGCAATTCTATCAAGAAATGGCTGAAGAAAAGTTGGTAATCTATGAATCGATTGAATCAGATATTTTAATGGGCGACTTTTCAGGATTAAGCAAGATTGAATTAGCGCAATTGAAAGATGATTATCTCTATGTAGCTCGGACAGGAGAGGTGACAAGTTCTCCGATCATTCCTTTAGATAATGCGATCTTTATGCCTAATGCATATATTAACTATCGATTAAGTGAATGGAAGGTCGATCATGAGATTGATTTTGTTGCACCGGGTGGGCCTTACCAGACGCTATTTATCCCGTCTTATCAGGAGTCGCCTCGAAGTGGTGAAATGCAACCACCATCAGGTATTGATCGAGAAACTTTTGATCTTTATTTAGATGCAGTCAATCAAGATCATCGTTATTTAAGTGGTCTCAATCTATTAGCCGACGTTTTCAATCAATATTTTTATTTAGCGATCTTTATCTTACTAATAGGATTTTATAGTTTATCTTATGCGCGAGAGTGGGACGGACAGGGCACGATTCGCTATCTGTTAGTCCAGCCGATTTCATTAAAGCGCACATTTAGATCAAAAATGCTCTCTTCATTAAGTATGGGATTTTGCTTTATTCTGATCACGAGTTTATTAGTCTTTTTAATTGGTAGTTTCTTAAATGGGATAGGACAGCTTAATTTTCCGTTCGTTCAGTATGTAGCTGATTCATTAGGACTTGAAAGAAGTGGTTCTTTCCTTGAAATACCAATGGCAATAAAATTCTTTAGAATCGTTCCATTGTGGCAGTTACTCTTAATGGGGGCTGGATTGTTGTTATCTAATGTATTTTTAATTAACCAGCTCGTCTATTACTTATCGACATTTTCAAAAAATCAATGGGCGATTATGGGCTCGACTGTCTTAATTCTTGGTATTGGTTATCTTGTTTCAATTATTTTGCCGTTTGGATTTCAACAATTTCTCCCGTTTCTATATTTAGATATTAGTAGCATATTGTCAGGAGAAATAGCGATTATGGAAAATTACCCCTATTTGAATTGGTGGGTTGGCATGATCGTCCAAATAATCACAGGTTCAATGCTAACGGTTCTTGCAATAAGAAGAGTGCGCAAATATTAATTGATCATTAAATAAGGCATGACGAAAGGAGTATTTCGATGATTTCTGTTCAAGAATTATCAAAAAATTATCATGACAAAGAAGTATTATCAAAAATAAGTTTTGCAATCGAACAAGGTGAAATTGCTGGTCTTGTTGGTCCGAATGGGGTTGGTAAAACGACATTGCTCTCAAGCATGATGGGTTTGATTAAACCTGATCATGGCACGGTGACAATGGCGGGTGAACTTTTTACTAAAACAGAAATGTATCAAAAAGTTGGCTTTATGCAGGATAATACTGTTTTATATCCTCATTTAACAGGATATGATCATCTGTCATATGTTGCCTATGCACAAAATTTAAGTTTAGATGCGGTTGAACAAATCTCAAAACGAGTCGGGAATGATCGGTATCTTCATCAAAAGGTTGGTGAGTATTCACTCGGAATGAAGCAGCATTTATTGTTTGCTTCGGCAATCATTCATCAACCAAAAGTGTTACTTTTAGATGAGCCATTTAATGGGCTTGATCCAACAAGTTTAATTCGAATTCGGGAAATTATCCGTGAGTTGGCAGCGCAAGGTACAACCGTTTTTCTTTCCTCGCATAATTTAAATGAGCTTGACCGGATGACGCGTCATATTTATTTCTTGAAGGATGGAGAGATTATTTATCGTGATTTGGCTGAGCATCATGATTTTTCCTATTTATTAACTGTCAAAAATCAACCAGTTGGTGAGCGTTATCAGGATATTCAGGTTGAAGTGATTAATGAGACGCAGTTTATTGTAAAAAAGGAAAACTTAGACCTTGTCACAAGGCTATTGAACAAAGATGAGAATCCGATTGTTGATATTGAGCGGACTCAGTTTAGTAGTGAGAATCTATATCGAGAGATTTATCAAGAAGCGTAGTAGAACTAGGACCTATAACTTTTGCCTTTGGCCGACGCTAACTAATCTCAGATGGATGCTTAAAACGAATGATAATTATCAACCAGTTGTTGTCATTCGTTTTTACTTTTTAAAAAAACAAGTGGGTGATTTAAGAATGAATCTACTGTCTTTTGAAGCGAATAAAATAAGGAATAAACGTTTATTATTAGCTTTGGTGATTGCTCCAGTGCTAATCGTGTTGACTATTTTTGTGTCACGGCTATTTACGCCAGTTGATTTTCGGTCGGAAGAGGTGACGCAAGCGAATCAGTTGTTAGCCGATTTAAGTTGGCAAATTCCGAATTACCGTCACATGGAATTAGATCCTTATTTTGAAGTAAGTGAAGAAGATCAACTACTTATTCAATATATCCCGTACACTGCAGGTGCGGAGATGCACGAGCAATTATTCGAGATTCCAACGTTAATGGATTTCTTTCGGATTGTTCCGTTGTGGCAATGGTTGTTGATGGGCGCAGGCTTGTTGTTATCAAATCTATTTATGATTAACCAGCTCGTTTACTTTGTCTCAACGTTTTTCAAAAATCAATGGGTTGTTATGGCTAGTTCGCTAGTTATTCTTGGTTTAGGCTTTGTTATTGCAATCGTTTGGCCACACGATATCCAAGCATTCTTGCCGTTTCAATATTTAGATATCAGTCAAGTTTTATCAGGGCGTGTAGCAACGATTCATGAATATAGTTATTTAACTTGGTCGACGGGAATGATCGTTCAAACAGTAACGGGAATCATCCTGTTGTTACTATCACTAGTAAAAATTCGTCGAACAAAACACAATTAAAAATGAAAAGAGCTGAATATGAGTTCATATTCAGCTCTTTTTTTTAAGGGTGTGAAACGATTAGTTCTGCTGTTCCGTTGATTTCGAATGTGTCAATCGTAGCCGGAATAACAAAATGGTCACCTTTTTTGACTGAAAAGGATTTCCCATTTGTAATGACCTCAGCTTCGCCTTCGATCATACTGAGCTGTATAAAATCAGCATTTCGAGTATGGCTACTTTCACCGGCTAAATTCCAATGGTACACAGTGAAGTATTGCTCTTCAATTAGCTTTTTAATCAACAAATTATCTTGTTTTGTTTCTGTTTGTTCAAAATCAGCAACTTGATGAGGAGCAGTTGTAACCTCAATTGATGAATCTAAATGTAATTCACGAGGATTTCCTGCGTCATCTGTTCGGTCATAATCATAGACACGATATGTGATGTCAGAACTTTGTTGGGTTTCTAAAATAACAATGCCTGCTCCGATTGCATGAATCGTTCCGCTTGGTACGTAGACAAAGTCACCTTTTTTTGCTGGAATTCGGCGGAAGAGCTGATCCCACTGACCGGTTTTAGCCATTTTCTCTAGTTGGTCTTTTGAATCGGCATGATGACCAAAAACAATTTCAGCCCCTTCTTCAGCAGCGAGGACATACCAGCACTCTGTTTTTCCGTAAGGTTCATTTTCAATCTCTTGTGCATACTTGTCATCTGGATGAACTTGAATTGATAAATTATCATTTGCATCAAGAATTTTTACGAGTAAAGGATAAGCTTCTTTATGCCCGGCCGTCTTGTTGAACAGCTCGGCATGATTTTCCCAAGCATCTTTCAATGTTTTATTAGCTAGTGGACCATTTGTAATTTGACTCGGTCCATTTTCATGTGCAGAAATCACCCAAGCCTCTCCAATTTTATCGTTAGGGATATCATAATCAAAAATCGTGTTTAATTTATTGCCACCCCAAATTCTTTCTTGAAACACCGGTTTTAAAAAGATTGGTTCATGATACATTGTCTCGTCTCCTATCTATTTTCAAAATAAAAACATTCCCAATTAGAAGTATGATGTGGATCGGATCTTAATTTAACCTATCCATTAAAATCCACATGATTGCAATTATAATTAAATTGTAGCAGTAGCAAAGATTAGAAGCAACCATATTTAGAGTAATACTTAATATTGTTTAGTTATCGATAAATTAAAATTAAAGCCTTAAACCACTTTTGTCTATTGTTTATATGCAGTTTTCATATGGTTACATTAATTTAAAAGAGTAAATATTAAGCAATATAAATATTTTATTAAGTTATCTATTGAAATTATTAAGTTATCGATTATAATGAATAATGTTAACGCTTACAAAGGGAGGGGAGGCGAAATTCGCTAGGTCATTGTTAAATAATGAATGAGGAGGAGTTTATGAAAATGAGAAAAAAGTGGTTACCAATTTTAATGGTTCTTATTCTTATTGCAAATCTATTCCCAGTTAATCAAGTTGTGGAAGCGAGTGAAAGTCATGTTTTGAATCTATCAAATCCAAATGCATCACAATACACAAAAGAATTGTTTGCCTATTTAAAAGGGCTTGGTAATGATGAAATTTTATTCGGTCAACAGCATGCGACGGATGAAGGTCTAACTTTATCGGGGGAAGGAAATCTAGTTGGTTCAACAGAATCTGAAGTAAAAAATGCTGTTGGTGATCATCCAGCGATTTTTGGTTGGGATACGAATAGTCTGGATGGTCGAGAGCGGCCAGGTAATGCAATTGATGATGTTGTGTTATCCCAAGAGCAACGGACGCGGAATTTAGCTGACTCGATGATTGCCGCACATAAGTTAGGTGGGATTGTTACGTTAAGTATGCACCCAAATAACTTTGTTACAGGTGGGTCGTATGGGGACACATCAGGAAATGTCGTTCGTGAAATTTTGCCTGGTGGTAGCAAGCATGAAGAATATAATCAATGGTTAGATAACTTAGTCGATTTATCATACTTAGTTGTTGATGATAATGGTCAAGCAATTCCAATTATTTTCCGTCCATTCCACGAACAAACAGGTGGCTGGTTCTGGTGGGGTGCAACAACAACGACGCCAGAACAGTATAAAGCGATTTTCCGTTACACAGTTGAATATTTGCATGAGCACGGAAATAATAACTTCTTAATTGGTTATTCTCCAGGTTCTGGACCAGCAGGAGATCGTGATCGTTACTTAGGCACATACCCTGGTGATGACTATGTTGATATTTTAGGGATCGATAAATATGACGAGAAAAATAACGCAGGATCGCCAGCATGGATTAATGCGATGGCTGCTGATTTATCGATGCTCGCACAAGAAGCGGAAGCGCGTGGTAAAGTGTCAGCATTTACTGAGTTTGGTTATAGTGCGGAAGGTATGAATCGCGAAGGTAATAATTTAGAGTGGTGGACGACGGTGTTAGAAGGAATTATGAACCACCCTGATTACCCAGATGCAGCTAAAACATCTTATATGCTAACGTGGGCAAACTTTGGTTGGCCAAACAATATGTTTGTTCCATATCGTGATGTTAATGGGGATCTAGGTGGTGATCATGAATTATTAGCTAATTTCACAGAATTTTTTGAAGATGAGCGAACCCTATTTGCTGAGCAAGTACAAGGTGTTTATGGAACTGGAAAACAGTATGAAGTTGCTCCACATGATCAATTTATGTATTTAGTTTCACCGACAAATGGCGATCGAATCGTCTCGAGTCCACTTGAGTTTAAAGCGCGAGTCGTAAATGGTGATGACCCGACTGTGACATACAGTATAGATGGTGGCGAAGAAGTTGAGATGACGCTAGCTGGTCAATATTATCAAGCAAGTTGGGCGCCGACTGCAGAATATAATGAATCTGCAGTAGATGTTACGGTTCGTTATTATGAAGGTGATAACCTTATTAATGAACAGACACACCGTTACTACATTTTCCTTTCAGATGTGTTAATTAAGGAATTGACCTTTGAAGATGGAATTGACGGAATCAAGAGTAATGGAACGTGGCCCGAAGATGGTGTTGATTTATCTATTAATCATGCTCAATTAAATGAAAGAGGCATGCTTGAATTAATGGTAGAGGGAATGCCAGCAGAAGAATGGTGGCAAGAATTAAAATTAGAGTTGACTAATTTAGAAGATATTGATTTATCGTTAGTTAATCAATTAACGTTAGAGGGCTATGTCCCTGTAAGTGCGGGGGAAGGTAATCTTAACGCAGTTGTTCAATTGCCGGATAATTGGGATGATAAATACGAATCTTCAGTTGTGTTAAGTTCCTTGGATATCGTTACAATAGATGGAACTGACTATTATCAATACGAAGCAACGGTTAACTTCCCGCACGCTGTAGATGCGAGAACTGTTGCGGTATCATTAATAGGTGAACAATTACAGTTAGACGAATCTATTTACGTTGACCGTGTTCAATTATTGAACAGTTATCTACCGGCGCCAGAAGATCCATTCTTAGTCGATGATTTTGAGGGGTATATGGGTGATGATGCCTTACTAGATAGTGCCTATGGCTCGAATGGCGATCCGATTAAACTGTCATTGACAGATGAACACAAGTCTAATGGTGATTACGGATTGCAAT
Organism: Amphibacillus indicireducens; assembly: GCF_039539605.1. Classification (NCBI taxonomy): domain Bacteria; kingdom Bacillati; phylum Bacillota; class Bacilli; order Caryophanales; family Bacillaceae; genus Amphibacillus; species Amphibacillus indicireducens. The sequence continues at coordinate 18,034 of NZ_BAABDL010000141.1, forward strand.
ATGACTTTACGATTGGTAGTTCAGGTTATTCTGGACGTGAAACGACTTTCGGTCCTGTTGATTGGACAGGTGCGAACGCTGTTTCGTTCTGGATGAAACATGACGGTCATCCAGGGCTACATCTAACGCTTCAGATTAATATTGGTGGTGTAGCTTTTGAGTATGATGTTGACTTAGATGAAGCATATGAAGGTTTCATTGAACTGCCGTTAGTTGATTTTGCTCCAGCTCATTGGGAAGGCAACCAAGATGCGATTGTCGACCAAAATCGAATCGGTCGTGTCTCGAGTTTTGCTTTTTACATGGGTAGGGAAGACGATGCAGACCATGAAGGAACGATTTATTTCGATCAGATTCGTGCGGTTGACTTAGAAGATGCACCAGAAATACCAGTAGTAGAAGATAGTGGACCAGCTGAACCAATTGTTTATCAGTTTGAAACAGACTTAGCTGGTTGGGATGGGCCAAATGCATCGATAGAAGATGGTCATCTAAGAGTAGATGTTTCATCTGGTGGCAATACAGAAGTTAAGAAAACATCAGGCTATGATCTGAGTGACTATAACTATATCGTTGCAAGAGTTAATACAGAGGAGTCACTAATCTCTAAAATTTTTATCAAGACTGGAAGCGACTGGAGTTGGTCTGATTCTGGTGAAATTGAATTAAATAATGATGGCTACGCAGAGATGATTTTTGATATTTCAGAAATCGATACTCGCGAAAATGTTCAAGAAATCGGATTTGAATTCCTCGGTGAAGAGCTAGAGAATGACATTGAGGTTTTAATTGATTCAATCCAAATTGTTAATGATTTAGATGAGTTAATTGGTGATGGAGAGACCGAAGCACCAGTTGATCCAGAGGAAGAAATTACGATTGAAGCTGGTGAAGAAAGTAACGTTGCACCTGGTCAAACGGTAAACGTTGTGTCAGGCGATCAGAAAGCAACGATTCAAACACCTGATAATCTACCAGAAGGAACAAAAGTCATTGTTGATTTTGTTGATGATGAAGATGAAAAACTTGTTGATGCGAAATCTGATTCAGAAAAATCAATGACTAGAGCTGGAGATGTCGTTTTAGTTCAAATGATTTATCCGGAAGGGCAAGAAGATTTCACTGGAGAGTTTAAGTTAGAATTGACCTATAATACTGACTTAAACTGGGTTGCGATTTTCTATTACAATGAAGAAACTAGTTTGTGGGAACGTAAAGGCGGAGAAATGGATCCTGAAGCGGGTGTGATTCGTTTAACAGTTAACCACTTCTCAACATATGGTGTCTTTGAAGATGCTCTTGAAGACGTTGTTGCAGATCTAGAAGAACAAATCAATGATCTGGAAAATCGAATCGAAGAACTAGAAGCATCTGCTGGTAATGTAGAAGCACTTGAACAGCTTGTTGCAGAAATCAAAGCTGAGATTGACGCGCTTAAATCAAATGATGCAGACTTCGAAGCGCGTCTTGCAGACCTTCTAGCTCGAATTGAAGCACTTGAAGCTCAACTTGCTGAGCAAGAAGATGATGAGCAAGATGTAAATACTCCAGAAGGTGAAGATTCAGATGACAATCAATCTGGAAATGGAGAAGATGAAGAAGCGACGGCTGGTGAAGGAGATGCATTACCATCAACAGCAACAGCTCTTTACAATTACTTGTTAATCGGAGCCTTAATTCTGATTGTTGGTGCTGGATTAGCATTGTATAGCTACAAGCGTAAAAACGCATAATCAATTAGAGTAGTTTTTATTAAATATTATATCCCCAGCGGGTGAAAACCAGCTGGGGATATTGTTTTAAGGGCATAACACTTTTATTTTAAGCTTCAAGTGCTAATAATATCTTGACAAAATCACGATAATTTTTTGTCTGGATCAGCTGTTGAACAATATTTGGATCCTCTACAATTCTAATAAGTCCTTTATACATAATCTCTAAATCTTGATGTCCATCTTTTTCAACGTTTAATAAACAAATAAATTGAGCGCGCTTACCTGCCCAATCAATTGGTTTTTGTAATGTGCAGATTGATAAAAATGTTTCTTTAGCTTGTGCTGTAATTGGGTGCGGGATTGCTATTAAGTTTCCGTAAGCCGTCGGTGCGACCTCTTCGCGCTCATAAATTAAGTCTAAATAATGATCGGGCAAATCCATCTTTGTTTGAATTTGCTCGACTAGAAAATTTAATGTCGCTTCTTTAGTCGTGAACGCTTTATTTAAGAAAACAAACTCTTTTTTAATAAAGTCAACCAAGCGAGTAGAACGTTTCTTTAAGTGAGTTTCAATTTTTGCTATATCCTGACTTGATAAAATTGTGTTGACCACGATAACGGGTATTTTTAGACTTTCTGAAATAGGGACAGAGCTAACGATAAAGTCGATATCTTCAAATGGAATTTGAGCTAACTTATAATACTCTGTCGTACCTGCGACGTGAATTCGTGACCCGAAGACCGATTGTAATTTATATTTAATTAAATGGGCACTTCCGAGGCCGGATGCGCAGACGATATAGCACCTTTTTGGCTCAGTTTTTAATTTATTTCGTTCGATGGCTGCACCGATGTGTAAGGCGATATAGCCAATTTCGTTCTCATCAATTAAAACGTTGATCTCATTTTCAAGCACCATCCCTGCAATGACGGCCGCTTCAAAAGCGAGTGGATAATTTAATTTGATATCTTTGAGCATTGGATTTCTGACGTTCATTCCGTATCTATAGCGATTGATCGCAGGCTTTAAGTGTAGACCTAATCCAATCAATAACTCTTGATCATTTCGAATGTTTAGTTTCATTCTTGCCTCGATTAGATCTAATATTTTTGTCGTTAAAATTTGAGTTTGTTTTTCTAAAATATTTTCTAAATCAGTTTCAGTTAGATTCGTTTGTTTGACCATTTTCGTACCAAGTAGATGGATTGAAATATAAGCAACTTCTTCGGGTGGAAAATTGATAGCTAAAATTTTTTCAGTCGATGCAATGATCCTTAGCGCAACTTGATGCTCTTTTTGTTTTTTTATTTCTTTTAAATCTTGATTAATAATTGAAACATAGTGCCCATCTTTGATCCGCTGATATGCAATGATAATATGGATGAATAAATTATTAATGGCAATATCAGAAAGAGAAATCTGATTATCTTTAATCTCTTTGATAATGACAGACCAGACATCTTCTAAGCTTTGCATGTCGATATTTGTAATTTGAGAAAGTTGTTTTTTCCAAACTGCTTTTGATACAGGTTCACTTCGATCGAAAATATGCTCTGACATGGCGTAGCGCATCTTAACTTCATTACCAGATAATTTTAGACCGTAGTTTGGTTTCTGCTGTAGTGAAAGGTCGTACTTGCTAAGCAGATCTTTCACGGATCGCAAGTCATTTTGAATCGTTGATTTACTAATATGCATTTCGTCGCAGAGATGATCAAGTTTCAAGTGATCTTCAGCAAGTAAAAACCGTTTTATTAAATAGGTAATCCGTTCATCGGGCGAGTTAGGTAGAGCTTGTTCGCTTGATTTATTTGTTAAAATTTGATTCAAAAAGTGTCTAAATTTTTTATCATCACTAATCGTTAATTGAAATCCGATTCCTCGAATTGATTTAATCTTGGCGCCGTGATTTTGTAATGTATGGTCAAGAATCTTAATGTCATCACGAATCGTACGAGATGTCACGTCGAGTGTTTGGGCAAGGTATTCGCTAGTGATGGCGTGATCAAACGCCAACAACTCTCTTAGTATTGAAAAAACCCGTGCATTCATTGAACCACCACTTTCATATTAACTCTGATTCTACTACTATTATATGTTAACCTAGATTATTCATAGCCCAATCATAAAACCTGAATAAACCGCATCAAATCAATTAAAAATAACCAATCA
>NZ_BAABDL010000142.1:0-16445 GCF_039539605.1 Amphibacillus indicireducens
GCTACAGCTACTACTGCCTTCACTGTTCGGGACTTTCACCCTAGAGTCTGCACCCATGCTGGGCACACAACAACAAAAAACACGCTCCCTAAAAGGAAACGTGTTTTTTCATTATTTAATATTATTTTTATAGCAACTGTATAATAATTTTTAGGCGGGATAACCTACGAGTACCTTTTTCAAAAACCACTGAACAAAAGCATCTAAAGCTGTTTTAGGCGGGATAAAAAGCGGACAACCTTATCAAATTAAACTTATTCAAGTGATTTCAAATCACATCAAAGTCCATCAAATCAACATAAACCATCCTAATCAAGTATAGCAATTATTCCCACTCAATCGTCGAAGGTGGCTTGCTTGTCACGTCATACACCACTCGATTAACCTGATCGACTTCACTTGTCATCCGTCGAGAAATTTTCTCTAACACGTCCCACGGAATGCGTGCCCAGTCAGATGTCATGCCGTCAACTGAGTGAACCGCGCGAATACCGACTGTGTGGTCGTATGTGCGCTCTCCGTCTTTAACCCCAACGCTTTGAATCCCTGGTAGGACGGCAAAGTATTGCCAAATGTCACGGTCGAGTCCGGCTGCAGCAATTTCTTCTCGTAAAATTGCATCTGCTTCACGAACAATTTCAAGCTTTTCTTTGGTCACTTCACCAAGCACACGAATCCCTAAGCCTGGTCCTGGGAATGGTTGGCGCCAGACGATTTCTTCTGGGATACCTAATTCAATTCCCACTGCGCGTACTTCGTCTTTGAATAATGATTTTAATGGCTCAAGCAATTCAAACTGCATGTCTTCTGGTAGTCCACCAACATTATGGTGTGATTTAACCATTTTCCCACCGTCTACGCCTGATTCGATTACGTCTGAATAAATCGTTCCTTGCGCAAGGAAATCCATATCCTTCAAACGATCTGCTTCATCGTCAAAAACGTAAATAAATTCATTGCCGATAATTTTACGTTTTTGTTCTGGGTCTGAGACGCCGGCTAACTTACTAAGGAAGCGTTCTTCAGCATCAATCCGAATAATGTTCATATTAAAGTCATCTTTAAATGTTTTCATCACCGTGTCACCTTCGTTTTTACGAAGCAGGCCATGGTCAACAAAAATACACGTGAGTTGATCACCAATTGCTTTATGAACAAGCGCAGCTACAACAGATGAGTCGACACCACCACTTAATGCGCATAAAACTTTACGGTTGCCTACAGTTTGGCGGATTTTCTCTACTTCATGCTTGACATAATAGGCAGCTGTCCAGCTCCCTTGACAATCGCACACTTCGTAAAGGAAATTTTTCAAAATAGCTTGTCCATTCGTTGTCTGTGCCATTTCCGGGTGAAATTGTAGCCCAAAAATTGCTTTGTCTTGATGCTGGATTGCGACAATTTGTGAGTCTTTTGTAGCTGTGACAACAAATTGATCGGCAACAGTTTCAATTTGATCCGTTTTGCTAAGCCAAACTGTTTGCATCGCCTCTGTGCTGGCGAATAATGGCGTCTTCGTTGCGGCTTGGATTTCTGCTTCAAGGTAGCCCGATTCATCTGATTCTGTCACGACACCACCAAACAGCTGATTCATTTCTAGCGCACTATACCCGAGTGCTAAAACAGGAATGTCTAGATCAAAAATCGCTTCATTAATCAATGGCTTTTCTTGATCAAAAACACTTCGTTGACCGCCAGATAAAACGATCCCTTTCGGATTAATTTTTTTAATCTCATCAATTGTTAATCGATGGGGATGAAGCTCGCTATAAACACCGAGATCACGAATCCCTCTTGTCAGTACTTGACTATATTGGCTACCATAATCAAGCACTAAAATTAAGTCAGTTTTTATTTCCACTCTTGCCAACTCCTCAATCTTGCAAAATTTTTAAGAAAACTTGCCTTTATTTAAATAGAAAGCCTCTGTTTAGAAAACTTGGCATTCGCCAAGCCTTTAGGCGAATGTTTTAATTGCACTTATGTAGTAAGAAAGTTGTTATACTTTCTTATCTACCAAAAAAGACAGAGGCAGAATAATAAACATTATTCCGCCTCTATAGTTAGGAATTTTACAGATTCCCGGTAGAAACTTTCACCCCATATTGGCGAGGATATACAGAGGTAATCGTTCAATTAATGTTATTATTTTATCAATCCGAACATTAACGGTCAAGTTAAGATTCGTTTGATCAATGCTTGATAATCATCGTAAAGATCCGATTTATTTTCTAGCTGAAAATCCTTCCGGTAAATCAGTTGCGTATACGTATTCGTTAACCGTGTCATTAACTCAGTTTGTAGTGTTTCGTCAACTTCTCGGGCAAAACTGTCTAACGTTTGATCTGGTCGGCGTTTAAGCTTATGCAGTCGCAACAATTTGACCAGACCAAGGTATGCTGTTTCAAACTCCCGATTCGATTCGAAGTTTGACCAATACGACAAGATTATTTTTGTTAAAAATTGTTTCCACTTAATTGCAATCAAACCAACGATCAGTACGCTAACGATGATTCCAGTAAGCCAGAACCAAATTGAGAAATTCCCTAGTGAACGTCTGGTCGTTCGATCATTGTCGATTGGCTCTTGATCAAGTGCTTGCTCCTCCTGTAACATGTCGTGATCTTCTTCAGTTCTTGGTTGTTCTTGTTTGTCTACATACTGATCGTCGACTTGCTTATTTTCACTATAGAGCATATCACTGCCACTGAACCCGATTGTCGGTTCGAATGGAATCCAGCCAATCTGCGGGAAGTAGACTTCAACCCATGAGTGAGCATTGCTATTTTTAATTTCGTAACGATACAATTCCTGATCAACCGTCGACAGGTCTTCGATTTGTTCGCCACTTGAAAAACCTTTTACCCAGCGCGCTGGAATTCCAACTGCTCTGAGCAAGACAACCATCGAGGTTGAGAAGTTATCACAATAGCCATACTGTGTTTCAAACAGAAATTGATCAACATAGTCTTGTCCTTCTGCTGGATATGGCACATCCTCAATTTGATACTTGAAATTTCCTCGGGAAAAATAACGTTCAATTGCGACTGTTTGATCGTACTGTGTCTCTTTACCGTCAATAATATCCGCTGCTAATTGAAAAACGCGATCAGGTAACGTGTCTGGGAGTTGCAAATAGTTTGAAGCAATCTCATGCGGAATCGCTCCGCCTGCATCCTTTAGCTGTTGGTATGAGACACTTGGATAGTAATACGTCATTTCAAATGGATGATTATAGAGTAACTCAAAAGCACTGAATACATGTTCAGAGAAAGTCGGATTGATTTCACCTGTTGCTGCATCATAGTCAAAGAAATCGACTTCTTCATGATTCACTTCCCACAATCCATAAGGATAAACAAGATTTAGAAAATTAACTCGCTCTGTGTACTCAACGGTTGCACTTGTTAAATCATTGCCCAACCACGGTTCGATCAATTGTAAATCACCTTCGTGATAACGTTGGGTGTTCAAACCAGTATCTCGTTGCCAGCCCCTACCTGTATAATGATCTTTTGATTCAATTCGCCAATAATGTTCCAGCGGTGTTTCAGCATAAAAAACCGCTGTGTCATCCATCATAAGTGAGCCACCTAATTGACTATCATCAGGACTATATGCAGATCGTCCTAGCTCACTCGTTTTCCCATTACCAGTGAAACGTTCACTCACCTGCGTAACAAACGGCACCGGGTCTGGCCAAATCGGATCGGCTTTTGGTGCGAAATAACTGATACTCCCGATCGTAAGCATGATAAAAATCAATGGGGTAATTGTTCGGAAAAGCCAGCTGGAAAAGTGGATCGGTAGTTGCTTATCAATCGTTTTTCTTAAATAGTGATTAATGACAAGAATAAAAACACTAATCCCCACAATCCAAATAATCGATCGATTCGCCTGATATACTGTAAATGTATCCATAACCGTTACATAGACAAGCGTCAAACAAATATAAACGAACACACGCTTCATCGTTACAAACCAAAAGTAAAGCAAATAACTGACTAAGGCGATAATCACTAAGAAAATAATCGTTTGAAAAGTCTCCGTAAACTGAAACCAGTTGCGAGCAAGTATCGCAGTTGTATTTTTTTGAAATTCGAATTGAATCAGACTCCACCAATGATTACTAAATACTGGTCGTGGTAAAAAGGTAAAATGAACGATCAACAAAATAGCGGTTGATTTGATTAATACCGCTGCCCAGCTTGGCAAATTAAACAACATCACCCCAAATGAAAAGATCGCAAATAAAATAAACAGGTTTAAATGATCAAAACCGACAATTTGATCGAGTGGGCGAATCCATTCAAAAAACAGCAACAAACTCAGCACATAAGAAACCCTACTTAAGACTTTAATTTGGGTCGTTCGTTGATTATCGGTCATTAAATCGTCACCACCCATCGTGGTTGTTTAGTTTTGTCCTCATCGATCGTAACGACAGTGATTCGATTTTGCTCAAGTTCCACTTCTAACGCTCTCGTTCCAATCGTTTGATCAGATTTAGCTTGCGTTACATAGACTGTGATTCGTTGGTGCTTGACTGATAAGGAAATTAGACGCGCAACCATTTTTTCTGTTAATTGATCGGTAACAATCAGGAGGAAGTTGCCTCGATCAAATGACTGCTGATAGTGATCAAAACTTGCTTCCACCATCATTTCAGTTGCTCCAGGCTTTAGCGCAGTAAAACTATCCGCTAAATTAGCCCAGCTATTTTTTGTTGAATCAGCCATTTGATCAGCCCCGATATAGTTAAACTCAACTTGTAAATTATCGGCCTTTAACCGTGGTAAAAGGGCATAACACATTGCGACGTTCCACTCATAAGCGATCGTATTATTAATCCCAAATAAGATCACCGCACCATCCCGATTATACTCCTGATCAAATTCTTTTGTCATTAACGTATCCGTCTTAGCTGTTGCCTTCCAATGGATCGCAGACAATCGATCACCAGGTGTATACTGACGCGCACCAGTCATGTTGCTCGAGCGATCAGCGTGCATTGTTGAACTGACTTGATCACCGAGCAACTTACTTTTATTCAATAAATTCAACCTAAGCTCAAGTGAAGCTGGTAAAACACTGAATGTCGATTGAACCGGAAGCTCAATCGTTTTCGTAATAAATCCAAATAAATCGCTAATCGTTAATCTTATGGATTCAATCGAATGAAACCCTCTAGGCAATTCTGTTAATTGATACTGATAAGTCAGCTGACGACGAAAGTTCGGATAGAAAATGGCTCGTTCAGTTAAATTGCGCTGACTCAACTTGCGTTTGGCTAATAATTTTGGCCAGCCGTTTCGGGTAAAAATTCCCCCCATTGATCTTGGCAAAGTATCCTCGATGATTAAATACGACAATGGGAATGGCAGATGTCTGTTCAGATTTAACTCAATTTGAATGTCTTGTCCCGCTTCAAGTTGATTTTTTTCAAGCACACGCTCGACTTTCCAGTCCTTAATCGGATAAAAAATAAATACGAGATAATAAAATAAGATCGGTAAGGTCAAATAAAATAAAAACCAGCTAACAAAACCGCCTTGAAACATCGCATAGCTAAAAAAGATTAAAAACAAGCTAAACAAAACGACTGTTTTCATCAGTAAATAAATGATTTGTCTCATCAATCTGAGCCCTTCCGTGTCGGAACCTCAACTTGCGCTAAAATCGCTTCAATGATCTGGTCGATTGATCGTTTCTCATATTTTGCAGCTTGCGTTAAGATCATCCGGTGCTTGAGAACAAATGGCGCTAAGTAAATCACATCGTCTGGAATGCAGTAATCGCGTCCCTGAATATAAGCGTATGCTTTGGCTGAGCGCATTAAACCGATTGCCCCACGTGGGCTAACACCTAAACGGATCGATGGATGCTCTCGTGTCATCCGTACAATTTTTACAATATACTCTTGAACCATTGGGTCAATGTAAACCTCATTCACTTCTTCTTGCATCTTGGCCACATCTTGGCGCTCAATCACAGCAGTCAGTGTTTCAATTGGGTGAATACCACCCGTCCTGTCCAGCATATCAATTTCTTCCGCCTCTGTTGGATACCCCATTGTTAACTTGAGTAAAAAGCGATCAATTTGCGCTTCTGGCAATGGGTAAGTCCCTTCGTATTCAATTGGATTTTGGGTTGCCATCACAAAAAACGGATCATCGATCACAATTGTTTGGCCATCAACCGTCACACTGTTTTCTTCCATTGCTTCGAGTAGTGCTGATTGCGTCTTTGGTGAGGTACGGTTGATTTCATCAGCTAAAATAATATCGCCTACGATTGGTCCTTGCTTATATTCAAACTGGTGTTTTTGTGGATGATAAATTGAAACACCTGTCACATCCGATGGTAATAGGTCTGGCGTAAATTGAATTCGGCTAAATGAGCAGTTTAACGATTTTGCAAGTGCGCGGACGAGCATCGTCTTTCCAACACCTGGGATGTCCTCGAGGAGGACATGTCCACGTGCTAAAAGGGCCGTCAAGCTTAAGGTAATTGTTTCGTTTTTTCCAATAATCACTTTGTTGATATTTGTTAGTAATTTATGTAATAGTTGCTGATTATGATTCATTTTCAAGAAAAACCTCCTTTTATGTCAAAAATTCCTGCTATCTCTATACTATAGTTTTTTGTCTTAAAAATAAACTATTGATTGAGGAACGAATGCACTTCGTCAAAATCCCTCAATCAGAGTAGCTTAGAACAATTGATGCTCATTCATATAAATAAATATCTGAAGTTAGTGGAATGTCGGACTTTTTTCAGTGAAAATGATTAAAATATGTCCGTGGTTAGTGCTACTGGGGACATATTCACTCTACGAACTTCGAAATTTGTCCGTGGTTAGTGCTACTGCGGACATATTCACTCTACGAACTTTGAAATTTGTCCGTGGTGGTGCTACTGCGGACATATTCACCCTACGAACTTCGAAATTTGTCCGACCTTTGAGTAATTAAAAACTTATGCTCAAAGTACTATCTAATTGCTTCTTCGTGTCATAGGAGCTTATTATCGATCAATTCACACTTTATTATTTCGTCTTGTTTGCTAGCCGATCAGCATTCGTGCTTCTGGATAGCGGTAGAGATCTTTAGTTGGTGGGCTACTGATCAGGAATAGGAAAGAGAAAATACCGATTCGCCCAATAAACATCATCACCATGATCACAATTCGCCCAATAACAGACAACTCAGCTGTAATTCCCAAACTCAGCCCCGTTGTTCCAAACGCTGAAAAGACTTCAAACGCGAGCTCAAGAATCGAAAAAGATTCCGTGATCGATAAAACAAAAATTGCGATTAAAGTAAGCGAAATTGCGGTAGTTAACACAACAAATGAACGAATTGTATCCCGATGACTAATCTCTCTTTGAAAGACTTTAATCGATTGACGCCCCTTTGCATAATTGTAAACAGACAACAACATGACCGCAAAAGTCGTCGTTCGAATCCCACCACCAGCACTACTTGGAGATGCTCCAATAAACATTAAAAAGGCAAGTACGATTAATGTTGGTGTTGAGAATTCAGCGATGTTACTTGTGATTTGACCACCACTTCGAGTTGAAACAGAGTTAAATAAGCTCGATAGCAATGACTGGTACCACGGCTGATCAGCAAATGCGAGATTATGCTCAATCAGAAAAATAATAACCATACCAAAAATGAGCAGTAAAAAATAAGTCGTTGTTGTTAGCTTCATAAATGTCGTAAATCGAAAACCTTTTTTACGATTTTTTCGATCAATCAGCCACTGTTGAATTTCAATTAGAACCGGGAAGCCAATCGCACCGAGAATCATTAAAATGATCTGAATAAATTGAACAAAGTAATCGTCAGCAAATGGAATGAGTGAGACACCCGTAATATGAAAACCAGCATTTGTTGTCGCACTCACTGATGCGAAATAACCTTGAAGCCAAGCTTCCTGCCACGTATCAAAGTAATTCAGGTAATGGATACTTAGCACGACCATGCCCACTAGTTCAATCACAAGTATTGTTTGGAGAATTTTTTTCGTTAACCGAACAAGGCCAGAAAAGGTCGCTTGGTTATGGTCAATTGAGATCAGCTGGCGCTCACGGATGCCGATTTTTTTACCGAGCATAAGGTAAATCGCTGTCCCCATTGTCATAATTCCAATTCCGCCAAGCTGAAAAATAAATGACAAGGCAAAATAGCCTGCTGTGTTAAAGACTTGATCAATCGGTATGACAGACAAGCCGGTCACACTAATTGCGCTAATTGCAGTAAACAGACTATCGAATAACGATAGTGTTTGTCCTTCTTGCCAAAATAATGGCACATTCAAGATTGCTGTTGAAATTAAAATCGCCAAAAAGTAAAATAAAACGATTAATTTAACGGGCGATAAATTTTGGTTTTTGATTAAGCGATTAATAAAACTCATCAGATTTCCCCCTTACCATTTGGCTGAAAGTTGATTTGTTACTAATTCTATGATTGATTTACAAAATCAAACATGGCATAATTTTTTAAAAGGAGTGATTCATATCATGATCAAGCAACTAGAAGATTCATTTTTTAGAGAAGCACTTAACCATACAAATGTTGGTCTTATTATAACAGATCCGAATCAACCTGATCACCCTATTATTTTCGTCAACAAAGGTTTTGTTAATTTAACAGGCTATGATGCCGAAGAAGTAGTCGGGAAGAATAGTCGAATGCTTCAAGGTCAATCAACTGGGACTGATGTAACTAAGGCGATTAAACAAGCGATAACCAATGAACAATCAATTACTGTTGAGCTATATAATTACAAGAAAAATGGTGAGCCTTTTTGGAATCAGCTGACGATCGATCCGATGTGGATTGATGGTAAATTATACTTCGTTGGGGTACAAAAAGATATTACCGAATCAAAAAGAAAAGAAGCACTTTTAAAAGAGGCTTTAACCGAGCTTGAACAACTTTCGACGCCGATCGTTCCGATTAATAAGGACATTGCAGCCTTGCCTCTCATTGGCAAAGTTAACTACGAACGACTCGATCATTTAACAGAAAAAATATCAACCTATTTATCAAAAAATAAAAATGATTATTTAATTTTGGATTTATCCGGATTATACAATATTGAACCGTCAATCGTTGATTCTTTTTTAAAGCTCCGTGCTCTAACACAGCTAATTGGCACACAGCTTGTCATTACGGGGGTACGACCTGATATGGCTTTAAAAGCACGGGATTTTACGGATCAATTAAAGGATCTCCATACATACTTAACCATTCAAGATGCGATTAAAGCATTGTCTTAGAGAAAAAAGACTTCGATTCAGTGTGATTGACTGAAGGAAGTCTTTTTTAGTTTGTTTTCATTGATTAAATCTGGTTTCTGTGCGACATTTTAATGATGATATTCACAAATCAATTTAAGAAGAGTGATTTAATTTCAAAAAAAGAATATGAGCTCTTCGAATTCACAGGTATTCACTCAATTATTCGTGCTTTTATACCTAATTAAGTAATTATGAAATTCCTCCATCTAACTAAAAAGCTAATCAATAATAATATACTTATTAAAAATTCCACTTAAAATTTTTGTGTAGATATAAATTAACATCGAAAAGCCTACAAAAATAAAATAATAAAGTACTAGCGCAAGTGATTGAGGATAGATAATCATTATCCCTAAAGGCATCAATGTGACTAGTAAAATTAGTAAACTTTTAAATATATTATCCAATATAATTTTCAAGACATTTTGAAATGATTTAATAATTGAATCATTAAATTTAGCAAGATACGCAAAAATAACAATTGCAAATAAATATAATATGACCGTAAAAATGATCAGTGAAATTAACACTAACCACCTTAAAGGACCATCATAGCTTGGAAATAAAAATAAGTTGATTGTTAATAAACAAAAAGCAAGCATTATAAACAGATATACTACAGTGCTTTGCCTCCAATTCTGACGAAAAGCCTGAAAATAACGCGATATAATTCGATCTTTATTTCCATTAGTATAATTAAAGAGAACTGTATACGTTGAAGTGATTGCTGCTCCAATCGTTATTATTGGAACAGCAGACACTATAAACAACAAATTTATAAGGATTAAATCAACTAATTTGAACATTGCGCGAGAATAGGCGCTATCTATTTCTAAAAATTTAAACACCTTTTCACCTCAAATGACCTTATTTATTCTTTAACTGAGCCCACAACAATCCCCGTAATAAAGTATTTTTGTAAGAATGGGTAAATTAAAATTAACGGTATACTTGATACCACGATTTTTGCTGCATTCAAGTTACGATCTGAAACACCCATTAATTGAGACAGGTTAGTTGAGTCAATTCCTTGTTGAATCATCGCTTGAATATCAATTGTTAAGGACTGGATATAAGTCATCAGTGGATAATTACTCACTCTAGTCATATATATTAGCCCTGAGAAAAAGTCATTCCAATTTCCAACAATACTAAATAGTGCTACCGTTGCTAGAGATGGAACTGAAATAGGCAAAAATATTTTTAACAAAACTTGCATTTGTGTCGCACCATCAATAATAGCTGCTTCCTCTAATGACTTCGGAATTCCTCTGAAAAAGTTCATGATTAAAATTACACTAAATACCGGTACAGCTCCCGGTAATACGAGTGACCAAATCGAATTAAGTAAACCTAAATTTCTTACCACTAGATAGGTTGGAATCATACCGCCATTAAATAGCATCGCAAATATTAGAATACCCATGTAAATTTTGCGACCTTTAAACTCAGAGTTGCTTTTTGATAAAGGATAAGCCATTAAAACGATCAAAATCATATTGAGTACCAATGAGAAAACTACACGCAGTATTGAAATGCCGAATGAACGCCAAAACTGTGGATCATCAACCAGCATTCGATAAGGCTCTAATGTGAAATTAACAGGTATAATTCCTACAGCATTTGCAGTTACCGCACCACTACCACTCATTGAAATCGCTATAATATTTAATAAAGGTAAAAGAGTAATTAATCCTAGGAAAGTGATGATCATGTAGATAATAGCTTTACCTAATTTACCTGATAAACTTTTATTTGGCAAATTCATAATGTACCTTCTTTCTAAAAGAGTTGTCGTTCTGTGAATCTCTTAGCCGTTGCATTTGCTCCTAAAATGAGGACAAGACCGATAATCGATTTAAATAATCCGACAGCCGTACCAAAGCTATAGTCGCGACCCATTAATCCTACTCGATAGACATAGGTATCAATAATATCACCTGATTGATAGACCATTGGTGAATAGAGGTTATAAATTTGATCAAACCCACCATCTAAAATATTAGGCAGATTTAAAATGAATAACAACAAAATAATCGGGAGCATACCTGGCAATGTTACGTGCCAAATTCGTCTAAACCAATTTGCACCATCAATACTAGCTGCTTCATGTAAACCCGGATCAATTGATGTAATCGCCGCTAAGTAAACGATCGAATTAAAACCAAAACTCTTCCATACATCCGTACCAATGATTAAAGGTCTAAAAAGCTGATTACTCCCTAAAAAGTTAAATGGACCCATACCAAAGGACTCTAAAATCTGGTTCACACTTCCATCAAGGTTGAACATATTGACGACAACCGAAGCGAGCACAACCCATGATAAAAAATTGGGTAAATAAACAAGAGTTTGGACAGACTTCTTAAACCAACGGACTCTAATTTCATTAAGTAAGATGGCAAATAAAATCGATAATAGGGTCACAAAGATAATCTTGCCACCCGCAATAATGATTGTATTTTCAAATACACGGCCAATTGTAGGCAATGAAAACATATAAGAAAAATGGTGCAATCCAACAAATTCTGAACCAAACAAACCGCGAGCTGGAACATAATCTTGAAAAGCCATAATTAAACCAAACATCGGTGCATAATTAAAAATAAGTAGAAAAATGATCCCCGGTAGTATCATCAAATGATATATTATATTTGAGCTCATAAACTTTTTTGATGAGGTTCTTTTCTTTCCTGTCATTTGATTTAACCTCCCTTTATACATAGTGGTTAACAAGGGCTGCCCATTGAATGAGCAGCTCCTTAAGATTGGATCTTATTACTCTGCTATTTCCGCTTCAATTTCAGCTAAAATCTCTTCTCCACCTTGGTCATACCACATCTCAACAAATGTATCAAAATGGTCGATTGATTCTTCACCAGTAATGATCTTGATAAACTCTTCTTCTTCTAATGAAATGAGATTTCCATAATATTGTTCAAGAGCTGGGGTTGTTCCAAAGAACACCGGATTGATCCACACTAAATTACCGTTATCAGTTACCGACTGCCCTAATTCAAGACCTTTCATTCTTGAGTGGTACAATGCCCATGCTGCTGTTGATGCATTTTCTGGATCATTTTGATATTCCATAATTGAAGTAGCAAGAGTCTGACTTCTCGCATCTGGTATATCATTCACTTCAATATCTCCATTAACTGCATCCCTAATGAAAGAGTAATCATCCAATTCAGATGTTGAGCTAAGTACTTCCATATTCAATGGACGTGTCGCTCCATCAACATCTAATACTTGATACTCATAAATATCGGGATAAACCTCTTCAAGGTTCAACTCATTTTTTAGCGTATCATAGAATACATTAATCAATTCAACAAGAATTTCCGGATGATCGAAGTCACTGCTTACAACCGCAACAGAACCGATCGGATCCTGACTCGCAATATTAATTTGATTTTGATCATCCACTAATGTGTATGCTTCAAACACAACATCAGGATTCATTTCTTTTACATTACTTAAGCCCCAGTCTGGCATATGCCAAGCACCAGTAAGAATTCCTGTTTGATTATTTACAGCTAATGCCATAATATCGTCCCAAGAACGTGTCCCAAACTGTGGATCTAAAATACCTCGTTCAAACCAATCCTTAACTAGTGCTAGAGATTCTTTCGTTTCGGGCATGATTGAACCGTTAGTCACATTTCCATCAGCATCTTCAATCCAGTTTCTTGGATAAGCACCAAACGTTGAAGCAATTGTTGTCATCGTAAAGGCACCGCCATATCCTGGTTCATTGAGCCAGTGAGCTAATGGAATCCCAACTGGGTTATCAGCATCTCCCGGATTCTCGTCAATAAATGTCTGAGCTAAAAACTCCAGTTCCTCTATTGTAATCAAGCGATCACCATCAGAATCAAAGTCTAAATCAAGCTCATCGATCCAGTCTTGTCGAACCCAAATCATGTGAGGAGGTGTCACATTTACAACAGCTGGAAGTCCATATAGACCACCATCAAAGCTTGTCGTCTCTAATGGATTCACTTCATATGAATCATATAACTCTTTAATGTAATCACTTGCATACTCGTCAAATACTTCTGATAAATCAGCAATATAACCATTTTCATAAAGTTCTTCTAACTCTTCTACACTTACTTGCATAATATCAGGAAGTTCTCCTGAAGAAATCGTTAAAGCAATTTGGCGATCATAATCCTCACCGTTTGCCTCAAACTCATTAATAATCTCGATTTCTAACAGCTCTTCTGCTAAACGTGTATAGGCATTATCTTCAAATGTATCACCTTCTGGAAGCTTAGAATTTGTAGCTGTTTGATTTCCTAATCTGACAATTAAGTCACCATCATCGTTATGTGTGGGTTCGCTTCCACCGACACAACCTAATAAAACAAATATAGTGAATGTTAAAACACTAAAGAATAAAACCTTCTTTATATTCATTTAAATTAACCTCCATAATAAAAATAATTATTACATTGACATGATCATATCAATTGTTCCTAAATTTAGTTTACTCCATTTTCAATTAGGTACATATATTAAATAAAGCGCTTTCATGTCAATTTTTCCTGTTTATTTGAAGGTATATTGTGCTTCGTTAACAGGGGTGGTATGGTAGATGCAATAATTTATATCAACAAGCATTTACTCATCTAAGGAGGGGCTTCTACCAAATGAGCAGAATCAAACAATTTTATTTACAGTTAAAATTAAGAAACAAGGTATTAATTATTAGTCTAATCTCTGGCCTATTCCCACTGCTATTACTTGGTATATTTGGTTATAACCAAATATACCAGCTTTTATATGAACGAGAACAGAAAGTATTAGAAGAAACGATGAACCAGACGATCCTTCGTTTAGATAATAAAATAAATGCTTATAATAACGGCTTAAACTATATATTACTGGACCATAATTTAAATACTGAGTTAAGCAATATATTCACCAGCAATTACCAAATGTATTTATTTTTTCGTGATACATTAAATCCGTTATTTTACAATAGTCTTGCATTGAATCGTGATCTGAGTGGAATTACCCTATATACTGATATAGAAATAAACAGTCATGGTAACTTTCTTCGCCCTCTATCAGACATTGAGCATTATGATTGGTTTGAAAAAATTCTTCAAACAACGCAACCCATTCATTATGTCTCTGAAAATGCCTCAGCAATGAATTTTGCTGTTGAATTGTTTACAGGTGTTAAAGATACGAGGACGATCATTAACCTATCCGTTCATTATCAAGCACTGTTTGATTCTCTCAATAAACTTTTTGATGATCATTATGGTATTTTCGTCTTTGACTCTAACGGTAAACTGCTATTTGATTTTCAAAAAAACACGGAAACCAATGAAAGTTATCTCCAACCAAACGAGGTGCTCTCAACTATACAGAGTGAGCAATTTGAGAATAACTTTGTCTATAAACAAGGACATATCCCTAGTGCTGATTGGACAACAGTCTTATTAAGACCAGTTGATTCAATCTATCACTCGATCAAAAATATTACCATCATTTTCTTTGTCGTGACATTAATCAGTGTTGTTTTATTATTTTCATTAGTCTATCTTTTCTCCAGAGTAATCGTTCGACCCTTAGAAAACTTAGCCTTAAATATGCAGGCAATCAATTTTGAAAACTTCACAGTAACGGTAAAAACAAATTCAGATGATGAAATTAGTACATTAATAAGCATATTTAGAACAATGGTTCAGCGGATCGAGCAACTGATCAATGAAGTTTACCTCTCTAAAATTGAGAAACAAGAGTATGCACTAAAAGCATTACAAGCACAAATAAATCCGCATTTCTTTTATAATGCATTATCTTTAATCAATAGTAAGGCTATCTTAGCTGACCAAGAAGAGATTAGCTTAATGACTCAGTATTTATCAACATTTTACCGAACAACATTAAATAAAGGTCAGGACTTCATCACCATCGATGAGGAAGTGCAAAATGTCGTTTCTTACTTAAAGATTCAGCATATGATGCATGATCAATCTTTTGATTATTATTTAAATATTGATGAAGCAATATTAAATTACCAGATGCCAAATCTGACCTTACAACCTATCGTTGAGAATAGTATCTTGCACGGATTAGATCATATTGAGAATGAGCGAAGAGGACTGATTTTGATTGAAGGGAGAATAGAAAATGACCAGATAATCTTTATGATTAGTGATAATGGGCAAGGCATGTCGAGAGAACAACTTGAAATAATATTAACAACCGAAACAAATGGTTATGGCATTCGTAATGTTCATAACCGCATTCAACTGATTTATGGAAACAATCATGGTCTAAAATATGACAGCCAATTAAATCAAGGAACGCTTGCCATCGTTACATTACCATTAACAAATAAATATTGAGAGGCACCCTCTAAAGTAGCCTCTCAGTTTCCTTCACCTTTAGGTGTAAAATACTGTTGTCGATATTTCTCTGGAGGTAACCCTGTTTCTTTGCGGAATGTTTTAACAAAATAGGGGTAGTTTTCATAACCTACTTTCATCCCTATCAGAGATACTTTTAAATTTGTATTGATCAGGAGGTTTTTCGCTTCACTCATTCGAGTATCTTTAATGTATTTATTAACCCCAATTCCTTCTTCTTTTTTAAATAACTCACTTAAATAACCTGGTGACAAAGATACTTGTGCAGCGAGTAGATCTAGGTGTAAATCTTGCTCATAATTTGAAATAATATATTTTTTAACCTTTTTAATGTAAAGGTTAGAGGAATCTTGAAGTTCATCAAGATGCTTGTTAATAACTGCTACAATTGATTCAACAATTTGTAAAATCGATTCAATATTGTTTGCCTCAAGTATTTGTTGGATGGTTTTTTCTTTAGATTCAAACCAATTAATTTTTGTTTCTTTACTAAGTACTTCAACAAAATTAGCATAGAAAAATTTAACAAATGGAATCGACATCATCTGATAGTTTTTATGGTAACTTATTATTTTCTGAATATTTTTATCGAAAGCATCATGATCTTCAATTTGTATTGCTTTAATGACTTTTGAAATTAATAAATCTTCCCCTTTAGTAGCATCCGTATTGTCTAAAGTTTTATAGTAAAAACCTTCGTTTTTATTGATATATAGCCTTTTAACACAAAAAAACTT
>NZ_BAABDL010000143.1:0-1161 GCF_039539605.1 Amphibacillus indicireducens
AAGTTTTTTTGTGGTTAATAGCATTAAATCAATAAAAACGGAAGTTTTTACTTATAAATTTTTGACAATACGTCAATAACTAAAGGGGTGGCTCAATGAAAGGTTTTGAAGGTTTATTAAAAATAGGCTTATATCTACAGCTGCTTTGGTATGTATTTTTCTTTACAAATGTACTAGGATTTATCGGTTCGTACAGTGAACCATTACAAGATATCGTTTGGTTAGGAATTCCTATTTATGGACTAATTATCGCAATCACTTACTCAATCAAGAGAAAAATTAATGGTCTTGTACTGGCAGTACTTCTATTGTCATCACCTATACTTTTTTTATGGCTTTTAATTAGCTTTATTAGCAGCATGTAACCAAAGAAATTGAGTTTATTAAAAACCGGTTAAAATAATTTACATTTTCGAGTGATCATTCTAAAAAAATGGACTGTCTTAGCATCAGACAATCCATTTTCATTATTTATCGAGTTCAACTGTTTCATTAATATGAACATCTTCAGATTCTTTTCCAGTCATTTGTTTATACATAAAAGCGATATTCTTGATAAAGTTACCTGTTTCCCAAAACTCAGCTGCTTCTGCTTTTATTTTAATTAAGATCACATTCGGGTCTTCAAAAGTCGTTTGCATAATCTTTTCGTGTGCTTTGTTCCAAAACTCTTTTTTCTTATCTAAATCCTCAACAATTTCTGCTTTACCACGGAC
Organism: Amphibacillus indicireducens; assembly: GCF_039539605.1. Classification (NCBI taxonomy): domain Bacteria; kingdom Bacillati; phylum Bacillota; class Bacilli; order Caryophanales; family Bacillaceae; genus Amphibacillus; species Amphibacillus indicireducens. Next base: position 717 of record NZ_BAABDL010000143.1, read on the forward strand.
AGAAACATATGACTTTCCAACGTAAGCGACATTAACATTTGCGTCGTGCTGTATTTCTTCATATTTACTTGTTTGTTTCTTTGTGAAAAACCATAGGTCACCATCAAATTCAACTTCTTGCGTTTTCATTGGACGCGACACGAGTCCATCTTTATTCATGGTTGTTACCATCGCCACATCAACACCCTTGATTAGCTCTCTCAATGTTTCAATATCTTCTTGTTTTAACGTATTTGCCATTTTGATCATCCTTATAAGTAATTGTAAATGTATATTCTCCATAGGATACTTTTTTATACAAATATTCAAACTATATTAAGGATTAACAGACTAAAATATAACAATTTATGTTATAATTAAATCAAATATAAATTTAAACCTAGATTATTCATAGCCCAATCATAAAACCTGAATAAACCGCATCAAATCAATTAAAAATAACCAA
>NZ_BAABDL010000144.1:0-1225 GCF_039539605.1 Amphibacillus indicireducens
CAGATGGTAAAATTTAACTCACAGTTTGAGCAAGTAATATGCATTTAAATAAATTTACTCTTCATAGCTATATTATAATGGATAATGTTGATTATTGAAAGATAATTAGTTATAATCTAATGGTTCATACATCCCTTTTCATGGAAAGTATGACTATATTAAAAACTAAATAAAGGAGAGTAAGATAATGATAACATGTCCCAGTTGCGGGAACAGACAAGAAAGTGGGAATTTTTGCGAATCTTGTGGTCACGCTATGCTTGATCAGTCATCACAAATAGAAGGTAATCCATCCTTTGAAAAAATGAAGAGACTATCTAAATCCTTTTTCCAATATGCCATTGAACGTTTCAAAAAACCAAATCTAGTTTTTTTAGATGATGAGCAAGATTTTCCTAATGCCTTAATAGCCTTTTTTCTATTACCCTTTCTCATTGCTACTTTTATTTATGCAATCTTAAATCAGATCTATCGGATAGAGTTTTCAGGTTATGCTCTTAATCAAACCCGTTTACCCTACTTTAATTTAACGAGTAGATTATTTATTATATTTCTGTTGCTCTTGGTATGTGGTTACTTTGCAAACCTACTGATAATGAAAATAACGAATCATCCTATTTCGAATAAACAGTTATTCAGTAAATACTTCGGACTTCAGGTTCCCTTTTTATTTATATTTGCTGGATTAATGTTACTTAGTTTGTTAGGGATAATTTCAATTAATCCCTTCCGGCCTGAAGATTCTCTTTGGCTTTTAATTTTAGTCACAATAGTGGTGGTGATCATGATGGTAATCAACCCAATTATTATCGCTTTCCATCAGTTATCCCTACAAAGGAATCATCAAAGCTATTATTTTACTTCCTTATCCTTTTTAATTAACTTATTATTTATGTACATCATTACCAAATTATTATACGAGAGTTTCATAAATGAACTTATCAATATGTTTTAATTTGTTCATTAAAAAAGACAAGTTGAGATAAAATCTCTATAACTTGTCTTTTTTATTTGTTATTAATTAGTGTACACTGAATAATATCTAAATGCCGTCCTCTTAACAGTTCTGTTGATTTTTTGATATACTAAGTGCAAGGTATTTTAATTGCTGAGCGAAAAAACCGTGCACTTTTATACAAGAAAGGCGATGAACGATAAAGTCCATATAATTGTGTAAAAGCAAAAAGGTCAAATGAATGCCTCTTTTACGGTACAATGTTTTTAA